>CAADGJ010000063.1 GCA_900696505.1 uncultured Nitrosospira sp. | reverse complement strand
TTAGCTGCGGCCCTCAAAGCGGATCGCTGCATCATTTATACGGATGTTGACGGGGTGTACACTGCCGATCCCAACATCGTCCCGGCTGCGCGTCGACTCGACAAGATTTCGTACGAAGAGATGCTGGAAATGGCGAGCCTCGGCGCAAAGGTGCTGCAGAGCCGCTCAGTTGAATTCGCAGCGAAATATTCCGTTCCGGTGGAGGTCAATTCAAGCTTCAAGGAAGGAAAGGGAACGCTCGTGACACGTGAAGATGCCGATATGGAAGGGGTCATGGTGTCCGGTGTGACGGGAGACCGCAATCAGGCCAAGCTTACGATTGTCGGTGTGCCGGATCGTCCGGGTATTGCTGCGCGTGTCTTTGGAGCCGTGGCGAATGCGAATATCGTGGTGGATATGATTATCCAAAACGTCAGCCAGGCCTCCATGACCGATATCTCCTTCACGGTGCCGAAGGCGGATTTGCGCAACGCCGTCGATCTCGTTCAGCGGTTGTCGCAGGAGATCGGGGCGCGGTCGGTTGCCGTCACTGAATCTATTGCCAAGGTGTCTCTGATTGGCGTGGGCATGCGATCCCATTCCGGAGTGGCGGCAAAAATGTTTGAGGTGCTGTCGCGCGAAGGCGTCAACATCATGATGATCAGCACATCGGAAATTAAAATCTCCTGTGTGATCGAAGAAAAGTACTTAGAATTGGCCATGCGCACGCTGCATACGGCGTTTGGCCTGGATCGCGTGTCGGCGCCGGCCTTGGGCTAATTGTCGCGAGGGGAACGTCGCTGGCCGAGCAGCCTTCTCGACACGTCACGAACCGCCGTGTGGCTCGCACATCTATGAAACGCCGAACGACAGCATCGCGCCGGTCTTCCGCTCCGGACTCGACTACCGCACCGACGCTCACCGCCGCACAAGCCTCTGCACTGGAGATCTACGATACGACGCTGCGTGATGGAGCGCAGGCGGAAGACGTCAGTTTCTCCGTGGAAGATAAGCTTCGCGTGGCGCAACAGCTTGATGAACTCGGTGTGCATTTCATCGAGGGCGGATGGCCTGGAGCCAATCCCAAAGACATTGAGTTCTTCCGGCAGATCAAAACCATGCCGTTTCGGAATGCGACGGTCGTGGCGTTCGGCTCGACACGGAAAGCCAGCAATCCGGTCCGGAAAGACAAAAACCTTCAGGCGCTGCTCGATTCCGGCACGCAGACCATTACGCTCTTCGGGAAAAGTTGGTCGTTCCAAGTGACGGATGCTCTGGGCATTGCGCTCGCCAAAAATTTAGAACTCATCGAAGATTCCATTCACTATCTGCGTTCGAAAGACCGGCGCGTGTTCTATGACGCGGAACATTTCTTCGACGGGTACAAGGCCAATCCTGATTATGCGCTGCAGACCATTCGTCGTGCGATTGCCGGCGGTGCCGAGCGAGTGATTTTGTGCGACACGAACGGCGGCACGATGCCGTGGGAGATTCGGGAAATTTGCCGGATCGTAAAGCAGGAGTGTCCGGTGCCACTGGGCATTCACGCGCACAATGACAGCGAAATGGCCGTGGCCAATTCACTCGTTGCGGTGGAGTCTGGAATTCTCCAGGTGCAGGGCACGATTAACGGAATCGGCGAGCGGTGCGGGAATGCCAACCTCTGCTCCATCATCCCGAATCTGCAATTGAAAATGCAGCGTCCGGCCCTCGGAAACAAACTGACGCGACTCAAAGATGTCTCGGGATTTGTCACGGAGATTGCCAACTTAATGCCCAACAAGCGGCAGCCCTATGTCGGGGATGCCGCGTTTGCGCACAAGGGTGGCGTGCACATTCATGCAGTCCTCAAGAATGCCGCGACCTATGAACACATCGATCCTGCCGTTGTAGGGAACCGGCGCCGGATCCTGGTTTCCGATTATGCGGGACGTAGCGGGTTGATGGAAAAGGTTGAAGCCTACGGGATTTCGTTGACCAAAAATCATGCGAAGCTCCAGGAACTCGTCGAGACGCTCAAGGAGCGCGAAAGTCAGGGCTATCAATTCGAAGGCGCCGAGGGCTCCTTTGAGTTGTTGATGCGCAAAGCGATGGGGAGCCATCGTCCGTCATTTCAGTTGCTGGGCTTCAGGGTGATCGTCGAAAAGAAGCAGGAACATGGGCTTCTGCTGTCGGAAGCGACGGTCATGGTGAAGGTCGGAGATGTCGTCGAACATACGGCGGCGGTGGGGGCCGGACCTGTGAATGCGCTCGACCATGCATTACGCAAAGCCTTGGAGAAATTTTACCCGCAACTGCGTGAAGTCAAACTGCTGGACTATAAGGTCCGCGTGTTGTCTGCAGATAAGGGGACCGAATCCAAAGTACGGGTGCTGATTGAATCGGGGGATCATAAGGACAAGTGGGGGACGGTCGGGGTCTCTGAAAATATTATGGAAGCCAGTTGGCAGGCGTTGGCGGATAGTATCGAGTACAAATTACTGCTAGCCGGTCGCTGAAGCCGTTTTCCCTTCATTCGGCGCATATAATCCTTGACAGGCCAGATAACCTCACGTAACTTATGGGGAAATTCTTTGTCTTGGACGCTCCACACCAAGAAGCACTTCCTAAGGAACGACTCTAGTGGATGGCGGGGGGAAAGGCATGAGAAAGGCGGATATCGCGAACGAAATCTTCAAGCAGGTTGGAGTGTCTAAAAACGATGCAGCGGATATCGTCGAACTCGTGCTCAATCTGCTGAAGGGAGTGCTGCAGAAGGGTGATGCAGTGAAGATTGCAGGATTTGGGAATTTTGTCGTTCGAAGTAAAGGGGCCCGTAAAGGACGTAATCCGCGAACCGGTGAAGAAATCGGCATTACCCCCCGTCGCGTGGTGACGTTTCGACCCAGTCAGGTCTTTAAAAAGTACGTGAATTCCTAGTCGCTACCTTGCCACGAGCACACGCAGCATGAGGACCGGTCATGGGGAATGATCCCAGACTGGGAAGTAAGGTTTTTTATAAAATCGGCGAAGTCAGCAAGATTTCTAAATTGCCGGCTTATGTCTTGCGGTTTTGGGAGTCGGAGTTCACCTTCCTGAAGCCCAAGAAAAGCCGCGGCAATCAGCGATTGTATGTGCAGCGTGATGTGGATACGGTGCTGGAGATCAAGCGCATGCTCTATGATGAAGGGCATACGCTAGCCGGTGTGAAGCGGTACTGGGCCCGCCGAGGACGCGCAACCGTCAAAAAGAGCGGGTCGAGAAAAGAACTGGCACAACGCGTGAGGGGCGATCTCCAGGCGATCATCCGAATGATCGATTCACATTCAGCATGAACTGTTCCGGTGATGCGGGCGGCTGCGTCCAACCGTGTGGGTAACATCGATGTCGGCCGTGTCGGGGCGTAGCGCAGCCCGGTAGCGCACTCGCTTGGGGTGCGAGGGGTCGTGGGTTCAAATCCCGCCGCCCCGACCATCGGCACGATGTAGTCCATGAGGTACCGTTCTAAGAGACGTTGATCATTACGACCGACCATCTTCACGTATTTGTGAAGCTTCTCGCCTTCTTCCCGCCCCGCTTGAACCAGCGATTTCAGTTCTTCCCGTTCACGATGAGTTCCATGCATAAGGAGTGTCTGTGGCGCGCGTACGGATTCTTGTAACCAACGACGACGGAATTGCCTCTCCTGGCATTCACGCCGTTGCGGCTGCGCTTGGCACCCTGGGAGAAGTGTGGATTGTCGCACCGGACCGTGAACGAACGGCGGTGGGACATGCGGTCACCTTGCACAAGCCGCTCCGCATTACCAAAATGGCGCCGCGCGTATTTATGGTGAATGGGACTCCCGTAGACTGTGTCAATCTCGCGTTGGTGAAAATTTTGCCTGGCCCTCCCGCGTTGGTCCTCTCGGGAATCAATCGCGGCGTCAATCTCGGCGATGATGTCATGTATTCCGGCACGGTGTCGGGAGCGCTGGAAGGGACAATTCTCGGCATACCATCGGTAGCGGTATCGCAGGAAGGCGGAGAGACGTTCCGGTTCGAGGTTGGGGCACGGTATGCGACTCGAGTGGCTGCACAAGTGTTGCAGCATGGATTGCCGGCGGAAACCATTTTGAACGTGAATATCCCCGATGTTCCCTTTCGTTCCATCAAGGGCGTGAAGGTGACGTGTTTGAGTCGACGTCGATTCAACAATCCCATCGTGGAGAAAGTGGATCCCAGAGGGCGCAAATATTATTGGATCGCAGGGACGCGTCAATCGTGGAGCCGTCAACAAGACGCCGACCATGAAGCCTTAGAGCGCCGTATGGTGTCCGTCACGCCGATCCATCTGGATACGACCTATCACGCGATGCTGGAACACTTTAAGGCCTGGGAGCAACCGCTCTCCAAGCTGGCGGCAAGCCGTCGGGTGGTCAAAGCGCGTTCTTCGAGGAGGACTCGCGCGTGAGCGCTCTGATCGAGTGGTTGATCGAAGTATTGGGCCGGTTCGTCATTGCGACCATTTCGACCTTCGGCTACACCGGCATCGTCCTGACGATGGCAATCGAAAGTGCCTGTATTCCCCTGCCAAGTGAAATCATTATGCCGTTCTCCGGCTACTTGGTGTTCACCGGCCAATTTTCGATGGTGGGCGTCACCCTGGCCGGTGCGATCGGTAACGTTCTGGGCTCCTTAGTGGCGTACTATGTCGGCGTGTGGGGGGGGCGTCCCTTTGTCGAGCGGTACGGCCGCTATTTTCTCGTCTCCTCACATGATATGGAATTGGCCGACCGGTGGTTTGCGAAACATGGAGAGGCGGCGGTGTTGATCGGCCGGCTCTTGCCGGTAGTGCGAACGTTCATCTCGCTCCCGGCGGGCATTTCGCGCATGGACGTCAAAAAGTTTGTCATCTATTCATTTGTGGGAGCGCTTCCGTTCTGTTATGCGCTCGCCTATGTGGGATTGAAGATGGGAGAGCACTGGAATGAATTGCACCAGTATTTCCATCATGCGGATCTGGTGATCGGTGTGTTGCTGGCCATGGGCCTCGGTTATTTCCTCTGGTCACATTGGCCCCGGCGCCGCACGTCTATGGAGTAAGGACGCAGCATGTTGCGCATCTATAATACGTTGACCGGAAGTAAGGAACCGTTCGAGTCGATGGTCCCCGGCAAGGTCCGCATGTACGTGTGCGGAGTGACGGTCTACGACTATTGTCATATCGGACATGCCCGGAGCGCGTTGGTCTTTGATGTGCTGCGGCGGTATTTGGAATACTCCGGCTTTGCCGTGGAATTTGCCAAGAACTTCACCGATGTTGATGACAAAATCATCAAGCGAGCGAATGAGCAAGGGGTCAGTTGTGACCAGATCACGGCGACCTACATCAAGGCGTATTACGACGATATGGAGAGGCTCGGAGTTCGACGGGCCACCCTTGAGCCCAGAGCCACCGAGCACATTGCCGACATTGTCGCCCTCGTTGATACCTTGGTGGCCAAAGGAATGGCTTATCGCGTCAACGGAGACGTGTATTTTCAAGTCGACCGATATCCGGGATATGGCCGCCTTTCCAAGCGAAACACTGACGATTTGCAGGCCGGCGCCCGCGTGGATGTGGACGAGCGCAAACGTCACCCCATGGATTTTGCCTTGTGGAAAGGCAGTAAACCCGGTGAACCGTCATGGAACAGCCCGTGGGGTCCTGGGCGTCCAGGCTGGCATATTGAATGCTCGGCGATGGCGATGCGGCACCTTGGTGAAACGTTCGACATTCATGGCGGCGGGATGGATCTTATTTTTCCACACCATGAAAACGAGATTGCTCAATCCTGCGGCGCGACCGGAAAAGAATTCGCGCGCTACTGGGTGCATAACGGCTTTGTGCAGATCAACCAAGAGAAGATGTCCAAGTCGTTGGGAAATTTCTTCACCATTCGCGAGATTTTTGACAAGTCTGAATGGCCTGACGCGGTGACCGGCGAGATGTTGCGATACTTTCTCCTGTCCACGCACTATCGCGGCCCCTTGGACTTTTCTGATCAAAGCCTCGCGGAAGCCAAGAACGCCCTCAATGGACTGTATGATCTCTTCGAACGATTGAAAGAACCGGCTCCTTCTCATGGAGCAGCCGATCAGCATATGCGCGAGGCCAGCATTCGAACACGGCAGGCGTTTGCGGACGCCATGGACGATGATGTGAATACGCCGAATGCGGTGGCGGCATTACAGAAGTTGCGCGGAGACGCGAACAAGGCCCTCGATGCAGGACTGTCTGCTGAGATGCGGCATGCTGTGCGGAATGAGTTTCGTTCATTGGGTGTGGTGCTGGGGCTGTTTCAGCAGGACAGTTGGCAGTTCAAAAGTCCCGGGTCACGCGAAACCCAGGGTGCCTCCGGTGTGTCAGCGAAATCCCTGTCCGATGAGGAAGTCGCTGACAAAATTGCTGCGCGGTTGGCAGCCAAACAATCCAAAAACTACAAGTTGGCTGACGAATTAAGAGCCGAGTTGGCATCCCACGGCATTATCATCGAGGACCGGCCTGATGGCACCAGCCGATGGAAAAGATAACACGCCGGACGTAATTTACGGCCTGCATGCCGTGCGCGAGGCACTCCGTGCAGGGGCTCGCCCTATTCAGCGACTGCTGGTGTTGGGGACGGATCGGCAGTTCGGGGAAATCGTGCGGCTGGCCAGAGAGCAGCGCATTCCTGTGTATGTCGAGCCACGCGCTGCTTTCGATCGACTTGTTCCCTCCGGCCATCACCAGGGCGTGGTTGGGTTGGTCGCTGCCAAGTCTTATAGCGATCCGGATGCTATTCTTGCCTCCGCGCAAGCCCCCGGTCAGACTCCACTGTTGGTACTGCTCGACGGTGTCGAAGATCCTCACAATCTCGGGGCGATTGTACGAACGGCAGAAGCGTCCGGGGTGCAGGGGGTTTTTATTCCGGAACGCCGTGCAGTGGGGCTGACGAGTGTGGTGGCCAAGGCGTCAGCCGGAGCGGTGGATTATATGCCGGTCGGCAGAGTTCCCAACCTGTCGCGGTGGATTGAGCGCCTGCAGCAGGCCGGGATCTGGGTGTATGCGCTGGATGCCGAAGCGCCGAAGGTGTATACGAAATTGGACTTCCGGGGGCCTGTCGCGCTGGTATTTGGTGGAGAAGGAAAGGGCGTGCGGCCAGGGGTTCGGGGCGCCTGCGATGATGCGGCGCACATTCCTATGTCGGGGAAGGTCAGCTCGCTCAATGTCTCGGCATCAGCGGCCATCGTGCTGTATGAGGCTGTGCGTCAGCGTCGGGAACGAGGAGAGGATCGAGTCGGAAACTAAGACCGCTGGACTATCTCAGCTTGAGCATTTTCCCTTGAATGGCGGCCTTGAGCAGCTGGGCCGTGTTCGACACCCGGATCTTCTTCATCATGTTGGCTCGGTGCGCTTCGACGGTCTTCACGCTGATTTTGAGCCGCTGGGCGATTTCCTTATTCTTGAAGCCGGTCCAGATCAATTCAAGAATTTCCTGTTCGCGTGTGGTGAGGGCTTCCGGACGTCGCTTGCGAGGGGGAAGAATCGGCTCGGATGATGCGGCTTTGGTTCGACCTTTGGTAGTCCTGGCAGCTGTCGGCATGTACGTCTCGCTCCACTTGGAATATGGCAATTCTCAGATTGAATCTTCGACTACTCGGCCCAAAACGTTGTCGAATTATACGCAGTGCTCCTGGCGTTTGTAAATGAAAAGAGGCGGGTGCAGAGGGGGGACCGCATGCTCTTATTGACCTAGGCGCGTATACGTGTACTTAGATGCACGTGCGTGGATGGAAAGGAGCATGCCGTGGCGGGAGGCGTGATGATCCCATATGTGATGGTGTTCTTGTTTGGTGCGGTCATCGGCAGTTTCCTGAACGTCTGTATCTACCGATTACCGCGCGAAGAGTCCGTGGCCTGGCCCGCCTCGCATTGCCCCGCCTGTCGGCAACCTGTCGCGGTATACGACAACATTCCTATTGTCAGCTATCTACTTCTGCGGGGGCGGTGCCGTTCCTGCCAGGTGCCCATTTCCACCCAATATCCGTTGGTGGAAGCTGTCAACGCAATCGGATACGTGCTGATCTTTTGGATGTTTGACTTCACGGCCGAGGCGTTCGTGTATTCCGCCTTACTATCGGCATTGATTGTGATTACGGGGACGGATCTTTCTCATACGATGATTCCTGATGCTGTGACCTTGCCGGGAATTGCTATCGGCCTCATCTGTGCCGCGGTGATTCTGCCGATTGGCCTGAT
>CAADGJ010000062.1 GCA_900696505.1 uncultured Nitrosospira sp. | reverse complement strand
TACGACATCGATGCGTTGATGTTGTCGCCACTTATTTTGAAAGCCAATGGCTGGACGCCCCTCCACCTTGCGGCGGCGCGAGGCGATCAGTCTGCGGTCGCAACGCTCCTCACAGAAGGACAGACGGTGGACCAACGCAACGGCAATGGGCGGACGGCATTGTTTGAAGCCGCCAAGCGCGGGCAGACCGATGTGGTCACGCTCCTGCTGCAACATGGAGCGAATCCCAGCGCGAAGGGCAAACAGGGCTTTACTCCGCTGTTGACTGCGGCAGAGCAGGGCCATGCCGACACCATTGAGGTGCTCCTTACCAATGGAGCCGACATCCGAGCCACCTGCACCTGTGGTGATTCGGCGCTCCATCGGGCGGTCAGGCATGGGCATCTCGCCGCCGCGCAGACGCTGCTCGAAGGGGGCATTCCGGTGAATCAGAAGAGTCACGGCGAGACCCCCTTGGAAATCGCACAACACGACGAAGATCACGAACTGATCGCGCTGTTGCAGGCGTACGGCGGCAGAGAGTTTTCTGATGCCAAGGCCAAACGCGCAGAAGGAATCGCATTCCAAAAACACGGACAGATCGACCACGCGCTCTTCGCCTATGCTGAAGCATTGAACCTGGATCCGGATGATCATGAAGCCTATTACGGACGCGGAACCGCCCTGCTCCAAAAAAACGCCCCTGACGAAGCGCTCATCGCCTTTCACGCCGCCATTCGGCTGAATCCTACCTACCTCGATGCCTACAGCGCAGCCGCTTCCGTGCATACCGCACGCGGGCAATGGGATCAAGCCCTCATGCTGTGGGATCAGCTCCTCTCACACCAGCCCCAAAATGGACGTGCCTTTTTCGAACGATCCATCGTGAAACGAGGAAAAGGCGATAGCGCGGGTTTCCTGCAAGGATTGCAACAGGCCTGCGCCTTGGGCCATCGGGCCGCCTGTTGAATCATGACCAATGCGGCACTGCATGACGACACGAGCACGGCACGCATAACCTGTCACTGCTGCCTCAGCCATTACCGAGTCCGCGCCCTGAAACACTTGACGGGGGCCTCTCGCAGCACCTGCCCCACGTGCGGCACCCGGTTCGCAGTGGTCGACCCGGTATCGTCAGCCTCTGCCGAAGCCCTGCCGAACCGGCAAGACACGCCTTCCGCGGTTCCTGACTCCGCGTTACCATCCGACGCGGCTGTATCCATGCCTGCCCCTATGCGCGCGTCCTTTCACGGAATGGGCGGGACCCTCCTGGGCATGCATGTCGTGAACGTCTGCCTCACGCTGGTGACGTTAGGCGGCTATCACTTCTGGGCCAAGGCGAAGATCCGTCGGTACCTGTTCAGCCACACAGCCTTTGCAGGGGATCGTTTCGCGTATCACGGCACCGGCAAGGAACTCTATCAGGGGTTCCTGAAGGCCATGCTGGTTTTCGGTATTCCCTATTTTTCTCTAAGCGCCGCGCATACCTTCCTGGAGCTTCCGCAGTGGATCGATGTCTTGCTACAGGTGATGGCCGGCCTGGTGTTCTTCCTCTATGTCCCCGTCGCGATCGTGAATGCCCGCCGCTATCGATGCACCCGCACCTCATGGCGCGGCATCCGGTTCTCGTTTCGAGGACGGACCAGCGATTTTCTCAAACTGTATTTTCGGGGATGGTTCTTTACGATCCTCACCCTGGGCACCTACTATCCCTATTTCCAAACGCAGCGTCAGGCGTTTCTGCACTCCCACACCTATTTCGGTAACCAGCGTTTCCGGTTCACCGGCCACGGATCAGGAGTGATGGTCCCCTTCGCCATCACCCTATTTACCACCTATGCCGTCCTGGCCCTGTGCGGGTTCGCCCTCGCCGCGCAATTGACGAACGCGGGGCTGACGCTGTTGTTGATCCCCTGTGTGCTCGGGCCGATGTGGATCTGGCTGCTGGGACAGAAGCAGCGATACTTCTGGAATCACACCTCATTCGGAGACGCCCAGTTCTCATCCGAGATTACCTGGCAACGGCTGTTCACGCTGTATCTGGGCAACCTAGGCCTCCTCCTGGCCACCTTGGGATGGGCCTGGCCCTGGGTCACGGTGCGGAATGCCCGATTTTTTATGGGTACGCTGTCGCTCCAAGGCCCCGTCGATCTCGATCGCGTATTGCAAGACACCTCCGAAGCCTCGGTCACCGGCGAAGGGTTATCAACCCTCCTCGACACCGGCTTCGACATGGATGCGTGATCATGTCCACCGCCCGAACCGCCCACTACCTCGACGGCCGCACGGCCACACGACACCGTGTCACCCTCACCATAAGCCCGGCCGCGCTGCAGATCGCCATGCCCGACGGCAGCACGAAGGAATGGCCGTACGGCCAGATTCGCCAAACACAAGGGACGTACCGGGGCGAGCCGGTCCGCTTGGAGTTCGGGACTGAACCGGCAGAGGCGGTGGTGGTCGCCAGCCGGGCGCTCTTGACCGATATCCACACGGCAGCGCCAGCACTCGCACAACATTTTCACGATCCCTCCTGGCGACAGAGACGCCTTGCCTGGACGCTGGGCGCGGGACTCGGGGTGATAGTCATGCTCATCGGCCTGTACCGATGGGGCATTCCTGGTATCGCCTCAGCAGCCACGCCCTACGTACCGATCATGTGGGAAGAATCACTTGGCCGGCAGATTGTCGAACACCTCGCGCCGGCAACGCAGCAATGTCGAGAGCCTGAGCGACTTCGGAAGATCGATCAGGTCGTGCAAACGTTGGCCGCCACACATCCGGACTCTCCGTATCGGATCACGCTCTCCGTGGTAGACAATCCCGCCATCAATGCCTTTGCTGCTCCCGGCGGCCACGTGGTGGTTCTGCGCGGCCTGCTGGAGCAGACCGGGAGCGCCGAGCAGCTGGCCGGAGTCCTGGCGCACGAACTCCAGCATGTCTATCTCCGTCACAGCACCAGAGCCATCCTTGAACAGACAGCCGGCACGCTGCTGCTGACCGCCGTATCGGGAGATCTGTCAGGGGGACTGGCCTGGGGGCTGCAAGGTGCGCAGACGATGGGATCATTGCATTACAGCCGCACCCATGAGGAAGAAGCGGATGTCGAAGGCCTTCGTATGATGCAGGCCGCCCATCTCGATCCGACCGCCATGATTGCCTTTTACGGGACGCTGCAGAAGTCGGAGCAAGACCATATCGAACCGCCGGATTTTCTCTCGACCCATCCCGATATGAGCCGGCGGCTCGCCACGCTTCTCGCGCTTGCCGGCCCGCCCCCGACCGACGCGCGCCAGTTGCTTCCCGGAGAAGATTGGAAGGACATTCGTACCCTCTGTCGCCTACAAACCGCCACGCGCTCCAGTTCAGACTCCCCCGACCTTCCCTGACTCGCACGTTTGATCGCATCATCGGCCGTCCGCCTCTGCTATAATCCACCCACCTGTGGACATGACCTATGCGCGTGCTTGTCGTTGAAGATGAAACCAAGGTAGGCTCGTTCATCAAGCGAGCCCTTGAGGAAGAAAGTTACGCCGTCGACCTCTGTGAGGACGGCGCGCAGGGCCTCGATCTGGCCCTGACCGGCAGCTATGACCTCATTATGATCGACCTGATGCTGCCTGGCCTTCCCGGCATGGAAGTGTTGACCCGCCTTCGCAAAGAAAAAATTCAGACGCCCGTGTTGATTCTGACCGCACAGTCGAAAGTCGACCAGCGCGTCAAAGGACTGGATGCCGGGGCGGATGACTACCTCACCAAACCCTTCGCCATCGATGAATTGCTCGCCCGTGTCAGGGCACTCCTGCGGCGCGGCACCGCGGAATCGTCCGGCACACTCCAGATCGATGATCTCATCCTCAATCCGGCGACGCGGGAAGTCACCCGCGGAGGGCAACGTATCGATCTCACGGTTAAAGAATATGCCCTTCTGGAATACTTCATGCGGCACGCAGGACGGGTGCTGACCCGCCCCATGATTTCCGACCATGTCTGGAATCAAGACTTCGACACATTCACCAATGTGATCGACGTCTACGTGAATTATCTGCGGAATAAGATCGATCGCGGGCGGGCGCGAAAGCTGATTCATACGATACGAGGGAGTGGGTATATGCTCAAGGTGGACTGATGCCCCTTCGAGTCCGGCTCACCCTCTGGTACGGAACGGCGCTGGCCCTGATCCTGCTGACGTTCTCCGTGGTGCTCTATACCATCACGGCCCGCGGGCTCCGCGACCAGGTCGATGAGTCTTTGCAGGAAACCGCCTCAGCCGCCGTGCGTTCACTGGAGACCCGGGGGTTCCTTCCCCTCATCGATGAAGATGCGCTGTTGAGTCAATTTCCCGAACTCACTCGTATCGATAAATTTTTTCAGATCTTCAGCCCCACCGGCACCATCACGATCCGCTCTCCGAATATCCGACAGCACGATGTCCCCTTAAGCCGACCGGCCCTGGAAGCGGCCTTTACCGGCAGCACCGTCTTCGAATCGGCCAGATATCCCAATGAACCGCCGCTGCGCCTGGTGTCCGTTCCCATTATTTACCGTGGCTCATTGCTCTATATCGTGCAGGTGGGAACGACGCTGGAAGGCGTCGAAGAAACGCTGCGCCGCTTTCTCCTCGTGCTGCTCGTCATGGCGCCGATCGCCTTGGTCGTTTCTTTGGTGGGTGGATGGTTTCTGGCGGGACGTGCCTTGCGCCCGGTTGATTCCATCACCGTTGCCGCGCAACGGATTGCGGCCGGCGACCTGACGCAACGGCTGCATTCTGAACGTTCAACGGATGAAATCGGCCGTCTCACCGATACGTTCAACAATATGATCGCCCGGCTGGAAACCTCCTTCGCGCAAATCCGCCAGTTCAGCAGTGATGCCTCCCACGAACTCCGCACGCCGCTCACGGTCATGAAAGGTGAGAGCGAATTAGTCCTGCGCCGTCCCCGACCGGTCGAAGACTACATCGCCGTGCTCGAAAGCAACCTGGAGGAAATCGATCGCATGTCCCGCATCGTCGAGGAATTGCTGTTCC
>CAADGJ010000061.1 GCA_900696505.1 uncultured Nitrosospira sp. | reverse complement strand
TACTGAGTCGCCCCGGTACGCTCGCCTTTCCTTCGAATCTTGCTGATGCGCCGCGCTTGCCGGCGTCATCAGCGTCGTGCCTTCGTCTGCCCACGGGACATCTCGTCGTCTATGGAAGCCATGGGCGGCGAATCCTAGCGACGGATCCGGGCGGGTATCCATTGCATGAGTGCGAATGGGAGTCGGTCAATGGCCGGCTGCGTCTCGTTCGAAGCCGGGTACACCTGGATTGGGGGGCATGGGTTGGCCTCATTCCCGGGGGGCTCGTCAATACGATGACCCTGGATCTGTCCAAGAAGCCCGGCTGGCAGCGGCTCAGGGCCGACGATCTTCGAAGCATGGCGGCTCAAGCCATGCGTGTCCCCCTCGATGAAGTCCGGTTTTTCTACAGCGATCAGGACATGACGATTGATGCCAAGGGTCGCGCCACGATCCGGCATCGCAAAGATGCCATCTACCATCTGCCTGATGGGACCTTCGACACCGAGCAATTTATGGCATGCATGGGGGCCATGCATTGGGAAACCATCGATTTTCTGCCGGTCGTCGAGCTCTTTTTATCGCTGCTGCCAGGCACTGGCTCCGCCCTCTTTGAATTGATCCGTGGCCTCTATGATGATCAGAATCGCGGACAAGCCGCTCCAAGGCCGTTGCGATACCGTGGTATTCCGACCTATCCGTCAGAAGCAGCCTTTCGTCTGTTCAGTAATTTCTTTTCTCCTCACCTGACGGACGGCAGTGATCCCTTTCCGGTGTTCATGGATACACCGCGATCCCACCTGGTGACATGGACCCCGGTCCCGGACCCGCCGAGAAGACATGTCGACCTGTCCCAGAAATTGTGCGTCACGATCCAGGGTCAGCGAATGCTGAAAGCAACCCGGTGGGATGATCCGGCAGGGCTGTCCTATCAGCCCTTCGATCAGAGAGGCCTCGCACCCTGCCAGCGCGGATTGATGGTCCGGCAGGGGCAGCTCCTGTTGACCGATGGAGGCACGACGCAGGCGATTGCCTTGCCCGAGGGGTGGGGACGCGTCGACGAACCTACCGGGGCAGGTGCGGCCTTGCCCGCCCGTGAGTGGAAAACGGTGTTCGGTGGGAACCCGCCGCATGTCGATCCGGGAGCGGCGTTTGGTGCCGTATTGCTCTATCCCAACGATGAGCGGGAAATTGGGGAATTGGCGACGCAACCGTTTGTCGCCGACTACCTTCAAGATCTCATCGAGCAAGATCGGCCGTTGGCTGCGAAGGTGTCCCATGCGGAGCATGTGCTGATTTCCGGACTCGATGCGGCTATTACTACGTGTATCGGGAGCGATCGTGCGCGGGCCTATACGGTGTTGTATGACCATGCGGCGTTTGCACAGCGTCAGGCGCAGATGTGGTGGAACCTCCTGGTTCGGGCGCAGAGACTAGAGTGGCTCACGCGTGTGCAGATGCGGCCTCGTGCATCAGAAGGGGAACGCCGGGAGTTGTATGACCTGGCATATGAATGGACTCCGTTCAGTCTGTATGACAAGCCGGAGTCGATTCACCATCGGGTGCAGCAATTGGCTAGCCACCTGTCGCTTGGGGCGGTGGCATTCATCATCGGCCCGCCGACCGTAGCAGACAGTTGCCGAACGGCTGGGGTGCAGCTGCAGGCGATCACGCCCGTGGCGTCTCTGCCTACGTTCCGCATGCATCAAAGTGTGTTACCCCGCGCGCAACTCAAGCCCGGCATTATGCTATATCAGATCGTTCGCTCCTGATCGGTGGCCTCATGGCAGATGCGTGTATAGAGACGTGTATAAGAGCACTGACACGAGCCTGCCACCTCGGATTTGAATGACACACTCATAGACGTTCCTGTTACAATTCAAAATTGGTCCACGCATGGAGCTCCCAGAGAGCCGGATCGGTTGAGAGAAGGAGCAGCACGTATGGGGTTTTTTCGAGAATACAGGAAGTCTACAGGGCTAGACCGCGGTGCATCGTGCGAGCATCGTTGCTCAGGTCTTGCAGGAAGACTGAACGCGAGTGACGGATTTTCGTTCATCGAGGTAATGATCGTTGTCGTGATCCTGGCGATCCTTGCGACGCTGCTGATTCCTCGAGTGATGGGCCGGACGGAAGATGCCAAGCGGGCGGCCGCAAAGGCACAAATTTCAAACATCGAAAGCGCGCTCCAATTGTACAAACTGGATAACGGCAACCTCCCGTCGACTGAGCAAGGCCTGAAGGCGTTGGTGGAACGGCCCGGATCAGGTCCCCCTGCGCCGAATTGGAAGGCGGGTGGGTATCTTCCGAAGGTGCCGGTCGATCCGTGGGGCACTCCCTACAAATACACGGTGCCGTCTTCGCAAGGGGCCGAATTTGAGATTCTCTCGTTCGGCGCGGATGGCGCTCCCGGAGGCGACGGCAAAAACGCCGATATCGTCAGTTGGGATCTGGACCGCAACTAGTGTCTGGAGTCAGGCCCGCTGAGTTCCCTGCCAATCCACAGGATTGCCTCAATTCCCCGTCGTAGTGGTTCAATCTGACTTAAGATCCTGCCCCTCTCGACCGATGAGGAGAAGAGACGAATCCTGCCGGGAGGAGGGCCCATGCGACGCGTCTTTTTTGTCGACGATGCGCCGGAAATTCTCAAACACCTGCAACGGACGTTGGCCCCCATGCAGTCCGAATGGACGATGGAGTTTTTTTCCTCCGCCAAGAGCGCCTTAGCTGCGATCTGTCAGGCACCTTGTGACGTCGTGGTGTCGGACATGACCATGCCGGGGATGGACGGCGCCCAATTCCTCACCGAGGTGCGCAATGTTTCTCCACAAGCGATCCGCATTATTCTCTCCGGCGATCAGAGTCCGGTGAACTATCTGCGCTCGGCCTCGGTCGCGCATCGGTTTCTGCAAAAGCCGGTGGATGTGGAGGTCCTGAAAGCGAACATTGCGCAGGCGGAGGCCTTACGAGTGGTGTTGGCCAATCCCGCGCTCCGTGGGCTAGTCAGCGAAATCAAGTCTCTCCCGAGTCTGCCGTCGATCTATCAGGATTTAATGCAGGAAATGCAGAGCCCGCAGGCATCACTGAAGAAGGCTTCCCGCATCGTGGCCAAGGATCTCGGCATGGTCACGAAAATCCTTCAATTGGTCAATTCGGCGTTTTTCGGCCTCCGCACCCATGTGTCCGATCCTGAGCAGGCGGTGGCACTTCTGGGGTTTGAAACCATCAAGTCGCTGGTGCTGTCCAGCCAGGTCTTCGCGCAATTTGACCAGACTCGATTGCCGGGATTTTCACTGGAAGCACTGTGGCGGCATGCGATGTTGACGGCAACCTGCGCTCGCCGGATTGCCAAAGAGGCCAGCGCAAGCCAACCGGTGATCGACGAAGCGTTCACTGCGGCACTGCTGCATGACGTGGGCGTGCTGGTGTTGGCGGCGAACAAGCCCGATGACTATGTGCGGGTCTTTGAACTGATGCGTGCCAATCATGTGTCGGACTGGGCCGCCGAGCGAGATGTATTCGGAGCTGACCATGCGCATGTCGGCGCCTATTTGTTGGGCATCTGGGGGCTCGGCGACGGAATTGTCGAGGCCGTTGCCTTTCATCAACACCCCGGTGATTACAAGGCGTCTGGTTTTCAGGCCCTGACTGCCGTTCATGTGGCAAATGCGTTCGCCGAAGCTCAAGCGAGCGCTGATGTCGCTACGGGTGATGCGCTCAATCTGGATCAGAGCTATCTGACTCGTGAAAACCTTCTGAGTTCCATTCCTCATTGGCGCGAACTGTGCGCTGCCGCCTGAACCTTCTTCCTTTGGCTTGACCCTCGCTCATATCCCGCAGTACAACGACATTTCTAGGTGTTTATGTCGTGCCGAGGAAGCATGCTCCAACGTCAGACATCCAACATTCTCCGCCTCATCACGGCCTTGACCTATGCGCTTATGCTGATCTGCGTCAGCTGGAGCGAGGCCGGCACAATCATGGTTGATCTCGGTGCTGAACAGGGACCGATGAACCACCGGGCTAACGGATATCTGGTGAGCATCGATCCCGACGAGCCGGGGATGGATGTCATCCTGCCACTGAAGCCGAACAGTTTTCGCGGTAATGCCGGATATGTCTTCAAGAATTACGATCGGCTCAAGCAGGCCGGGGTGACGGAATTTCAGCTGACCCTTGGGCTGGTGTTCAAGGATCTGCCTCTTCAAATTTTTGATATCAATCAAATCGGGGTCGAGGGAGACTACGCACCCTGGCTGGCGCACGTGGATCGAATCATCGATCAAGTGATGGATCGTCGCCTCTCCGTTTTGTGGGATATCTATAATGAACCCGATTTAGCCACGCTTCCTATCAATGACAACGACCGGCTCAAAGAAGGGTGGCGGTTGGCCTACCAACGTATTAAACAGCGGATGCCAGGTGCCCAGATCGTGGGGCCGAGTATCAGCCGGTACCGATTACTGAAGCCTTTTCTCGAATGGAGTCAGGAGCACCACGTGTTTCCCGACGTCGTGGCCTACCACGAGTATGACGACCCGTCGAATGCTCCGGCGCTGGTAGAAGACTTGCGGCGTTACCTGCACGAGCGAGGTCTCACCAGGCCGATTTCGGTGAATGAGATTCTGGGGCAAGAGAGCTGGACTCTCGCTGGATATACTGTCGGCGTCATCGCGGCGTATGAGCGTGCGAATGTCATGAGTGCCATGCGATCCTGTTGGCCGGATCCGCAAGATATGAGCCGCGATCGAGTGGAAAATACCTGTGACAATCCTACGCTGGATGGTCTGCTCTATGTCGATCGGCAATCGAAGCGGCCGGGATGGCACATCTACAAAGCCTATGCAGAGATGGCGGGGGTGCGACTCGCTACGATGACCGACAGTCCAAAACTCCATGCGCTGGCGTCATTCGATAAAGCTTCCGGTACCCTCCAGTTGTTATTAGGCAAGTACGAGGACTATTCAACCCAGGACACGACTGTGATGCTCAAAAATGCCGCCAGGGTCTTCTCAGGCGGGCAAGGAAAGAATCTCTTTCTCTGTGCTGAGCAGATTCCGGACACGGGGTCCGGCCCGCTCGCCTCGACCGTGGTGACGATGGATCGTACGTTGCCGCTTCCGGATAACGACATCTCCTTCACCTTGCCTCAGTTTTACCATTCGGATGCCTACAGGGTGAGGATATCGCCCACATCCGGGTGCAAGCCTCGCGATTAACCACTCCACCGGCGTGGTGTCAGGAGTATCTACAAGGGATATCGACCCCGGCGGCATCTCTCAAACGCTGCTTTCCGTCAAAGCCTCAGGGCTAGGTTCGTCCCCCTCCTTCGAGCAGCCCCTTCCCCAACCTGGACAATTGTGGCCGCACGGCATCCCGCTGTACGCTCCCTCCAACCATCGATAGGCGGGCGAGCGTAATTCGGCGCTGTGCCGGATTGTTGCGTATCGATCGACGAGTCCAGTCCACGACCAGCGAACAAGAGGTATCCCTCCCTATGCAAGACCAGGCCGCAGTGTGTACCGATACGCCAACCAATCAACAGGCTGGCCAGCCGCCAATCCCTCAGAATGCCGTTCGATCGTGGCTGCTTCGCGCGGTGGCTCTCTTCATCAAACCGGCACACTTTTTTGCGACCTTCGACGATCTCGCACGGCCGGTTGTGGTGCTTGTAGCCACGCTGTGTTTGGGTGTTGCTTCCATGGTAGACCGAATCGAGCAGCACATTCTCCGTGCAGAAATGGGGCAGGGAGTCTCCGGATGGTCGGAGCTGAGTCCGTGGCTGCTCCATTCATGGGGCACACTTTGGATCGCGCTTCTCGTGTGTGGGGCTCTGAATGTGCCTCTGTTCTGGTATCTGGGCGGGTGGTGGTACCGCCTTCGTCTCAAGTGGTCTGGAGCCACGGCGTTGGATTCACTCCGGCCACGTCTCCTGTTCGTCTATTCTTCGCTGGTGTATGCCCTTCCAGTTGTTCTCGTCATGATAGGCGAAACGCTGCTGTTTCCCAATTACCGCCTGGCGAGGGATGCGGAGGGGAGTTGGACGCTCATCTTTGTGTTGCTGTCATTCTGGTCGGTGGTCGTGAGTTATTGTGGTGCAACCAGGACCTTCGCCCTTGCACGGAGAAAGGCGTTGCTCTGGTTTCTCCTCCTTCCCTGGACTCTGTATGCCGTAGAGCTGGGTCTGTGGATGTGGCTCTTTGAAGCCTTTAATGCCGCCATGACAGAAACTGTCTGACCTGAAGTCTGATGACGTGCCGAAACAAACTACACGTCCCGCGAGACACTCATTCAACTCACGGCCGGCATTAACTTGAGCTCAGACCTCGCGCTGCTATGGAGTGAGCGGTATCACGATGTCCGGGTCGAGGAAGGCGCCGTCACCTCTTTACCCCAGACCAAAGCGCTGTTCCCTGATCTGATCGGGCTGGAGGGGGCCCAGGTTTTCGGTCACAAACTCGCGGTACGCTACGACACCCGGGACAAACAGCTGGTCACGACGAGCGGGACCTACGTCATCGGGGCCATCGAACTTAACCAGAACCTGGAACGCCGTGAGCCAAACCGATGGTGGCGTACGACCTTTGACGCCAGGCAGTTC
>CAADGJ010000060.1 GCA_900696505.1 uncultured Nitrosospira sp. | reverse complement strand
GATACTTCCTGCATGGCTCGCAGGTACAGTTCAACCAGCAGCGACTCTTTCCATTTCGTCAGCACATCAGGGCCCACGGCAGCGATGTCGGCAGCGGTCAGGGCCAGCAGCTTGCGCAACACTTCCGGCGTGCCGACTTCCCGGGCGAACGGCAACAGTACCTTTTCATCATACGGGTCGCGACGAAAGGCCGTGTGAGCCATCAGCAGATGCCGATGGACCAGCATCACCAAGGTACGCGTGTCCGGCTCGTCGAAGCCGAGACGCGCGGCCGTTTCTTCCGCCAACCGCTTTCCAACCTCACTATGATCTTCCTCGTGACCTTTTCCCAGGTCATGAAGGAGGAGCGCCAGATGCAGCAGATCCTTCCGTTTGATCTCTCGATAGACCTCACCGAGGACCCCGGTATGGTCGGCCAGAGTTTCGGCTTTCGCCACCGCGAGTAAACTATGCTCGTCGACCGTGTACTTGTGGTACTGATTGAATTGCATCAGTCCGCGCACACGCGAGAACGCCGGCACGAGTTTCTCCAACAGATGCGCCCGATGCATGGCTTCCAGGGTCCGCGCCGTGCCTGGGCCCGCCAGAATCGAGAGGAAGGTTTGGCCTGCTTCCGGCGTGTGGAACTGTTCGACGGACAGCGTTTCCGCATGCCGGTGTATGTCTTCCAGGAGAGACGGATCGATACTCAACTGCCGCGAACGGGCCAGGTTGAAGAGCGTAAGCAGCAATGTCGGCTGCACCAGGACCTGTGAACGCAACTCAACCGGAACGGTCAACGCCTCACCATCGACGGAAAAATATTGTTGGATGCGCGGCGACGGGAGCCATCGAACGAGCCGTTGCCACAAGGAGCGGCGTCGGCACCGTTCCACAAATCGCATCAAGGCAACGTGCAGCCCCATCGTATGCCGATAGTATTGCTGCATGAATTGTTCGACGGCGAGCAAATGCGGACGGTCGGTGAACCCGAGATGTTTCGCCAGCCAGACCTGTTCGTCGAAGGTGAGAATTTCCTGCGCCATGCCGGCTCGAATATGGAGAAAGGAGCGGACCCGCAAGAGAAACTCTCTGGCTTCCTTGATCGAGCGATAATCTGATTGGGAGAGAATCCCCCGGTCAGAGAGTTCGCGAATGGTGGGCGCCTGAAATCGCGCGGAGCCGATCCATTGCAGGAGGTGCAGGTCGCGCAAGCCCCCTTTGCTTTTCTTGACGTTCGGCTCCAGCAGGTACACCGTCTCCCCGAACTTCTGGTATTCGCGCTGCCGTTCGGCGACCTTCTGTTCGAGATACCCGTCGAAACCGCTTGAAACCACTTTGCGCACGTAGCGCGCATGAAATTGTTGAAAGAGCTCGGGGCTTCCCGCCAGAAACCGGGCCTCCATCATGGAGGTGCGCACAGTCAGATCCGCTAATCCCAAATCGATACAGTCCTGAATGGTGCGGACGCTGTGCCCGACCTGAAATCCGATATCCCAGAGCGGATGCAGCACCTGCTTCACCAGTTCAGGAATGACCTTGGCCGCATCCTGATGAAAGAGGAACATCAAATCGATATCGGAGTGCGGCGCCAGTTCCCGCCGGCCGTAGCCCCCGATCGCCACCAGGCAGCAGTGCTGGAATCCTGCGGTCGTGAGCGCCTCGCCGCCGGTCCTGGCCGCGGTCCGGTACCGGCCGATGATCAAGCCATCGACCAGATCCGTTGTGGCCGCAACCACTTCGTCGCCCGACGCACCGGCCAGTAACCGCTGCTGAATCGCCTGGCGCTGTTCAGCCAGCAGTTGAGACACCGGAATGGCAGCTGCGTCCTGCACCATATGAAACCCCGCGTCCAACGCGTGCGACATACTCAGAGCGCGCTTTCTCCCGTTTCACCGGTCCGGATCCTGACGGCCGACGCGAGGTCCCGCACAAATATTTTCCCGTCGCCGATGCTGCCCGTCTTTGCTGCGCGCGTGATGGTCTCCAACACCCGCTGGACCTGACCATCATTCACCGCCACTTCGATCTTCACCTTCGGCACGAACTCGATGGTGTACTCCTGGCCGCGATAGGTTTCCTTGTGCCCCTTCTGCCGGCCAAAGCCCTTGACCTCTGTGACGGTCATGCCCTGAATCCCGATCTCGAGCAGGGCATCCTTCACTTCATCGAGCTTGAACGGTTTGACGATGGCTTCGATTAATTTCATTCTGGCCTCCTGAGACCGCCGACCGCCCACAGTCGATGGCGTCGTATCACGAATAGGCGCGTTCGTTATGTTGACTCAAATCGAGACCGGTCGCTTCCTCTTCGGGCGAGACCCGCAGTCCCGTCATCGCATCGACCAATTTGAGGATGGCAAAGGTACCGACCAGTGAGAAGACCGTCGTGACCACCACGACCAGGAGTTGGACGCCGAACAACCCGGGATTGCCGAAGAACAGTCCGTCGGCGCCTCCGGGATTGACGACTTTGCTGGCGCAGAGACCTGTCGCCAGCACTCCGATCACCCCCCCGACTCCGTGGATCCCCACGACGTCAAGCGAGTCATCATAGCCGAATCGCCCCTTCCAGACAATCGCCGCGTAGCAGGACATCCCGGCAACCAGGCCGATGAGGATGGCCCACAGGGGGCTGATATATCCCGCTGCAGGCGTGACGGTAGCCAGGCCGGCCACCGCGCCGCTGGCCAACCCCAGCACCGTGGGTTTCCCGCGATGCATCCATTCCGCGCCGCACCAGGAGATGGCTCCCATACAGGCCGCCGCATGTGACGCAATGATGGCCGACACCGCCACGCCATTGGCCCCCAGTGCGCTCCCCCCGTTGAACCCAAACCAGCCGAACCACAGAAATCCGGTCCCGAGCAGGGTCATCGGCAAATTGTGGGGAGCCATATAATCCGTGCCATAGCCCCGCCGCTTGCCCAGCACGATCGCACAAATCAATGCAGCCGCGCCGGAGCTAATGTGGATGACCGCACCGCCGGCAAAATCCAACGCCCCCAGCTGAGCGAGCCATCCGCCGCCCCAGATCCAATGGGCCAGCGGCACATACACGAGCACCGACCACATGGCGGAGAAGAGCACAACCGAGGTAAACCGTTTGCGTTCGGCAAACGCGCCGGTGATCAGCGCCGGCGCAATGGCGGCAAACATCAATTGGAACAGCATAAAGGCCTGGTGCGGAATCGTCGGGGCATAGACCGCGTGCGGCTGACTCCCCACTCCGCTCAGGCCGATCCAATCCAGCCCCCCGATGACCCCGCCTTTATCCGGTCCGAAGGCCAGGCTATATCCGAAGAGGATCCACAACAGGCTGACCACGCTCAGGATCATGATGCTCTGCATGATCGTCCCCAGCACATTCTTGGTGCGCACCAGCCCGCCGTAAAACAAGGCGAGCCCCGGCATCAGCATCGCCAGCACGAAGGCCGACGAGACCAAAACCCATGCTGTGTCCCCGCTGTCGGCTTTGAGCGGCGCATTCTCCGCCCACGCCTGTTCCGCCCCCAATCCACCAATCAGGGTGAGCGCCCCTGCCAGGCCCACGAGGAACGTTTTCCACTGTGCCGATACCTTCACGCTGTCCTCCTTCGGCTACGTTGCCTGCCAAGAGGCCTCCTCCTTCACCATGCTCAGGAGGAGGCCCGGGCAGAAGCTTAGAACGTCTTCGTGAACTTCAGCTTATAAAAATCCTGATTGTCTGTCAGATCTTTTCCGACCGTGAACCGGAAGGCCATGTTTCCCGGCAACTTCATTTCAACGTACGGGCCGATCCAACGATAGTAATCCTGAGCCGCCCCCGGCGCGCTGCTATCGCGCGTCGTCAGCAAATGCTCATAGTGCGCACCCATCGACCACATGCTGTTCACCCGCACGCCCGCGCTCACCCAGTAGTGCAGAAAGTCCCAGGTTCCCCGGCCACCGCCCTGAATCGGGCCCAGACAGTTCGTGCCCCCGGGATTGCCGCAGCCGATCGCTCCGCCGCCGCCGCTGCCGCCCTCGCTGCGAATCGCCTTGTAGTAGCCCATGTAGAACTCGCCTTCGAAACGATTGTCGATGTAGTTCGCAATGATGTTCGGCACCGCGCCTTCAAAGGCCGTGGTGCGCTCATTGACGCTGCCGCCGCCGTTCGGAAAGAACCCGCCACGGGACGACAACAGGCTGCCATGCACAAAGCCGATCATCGGCGTGACAGACAAGCGTTTTTCCAGGAACGTGAAATTGAGTCCCACGTCCGTTTCAAGCCAGGGCGCGTTGTCATGCACCCCGACGCCGCTGATCATGGTCCAATAGGTGAAGTTAAAGGCGAGGGCGATGTTATCGGTCAGACCGTAGGTGCCGTAGATGGATGGATTGAATCCGAAGAAGCTGTCGGCCTGCATCGCCATCGTCACCGACACGGGGTGTTTGGTGGTATCCATCAAGTCGTCCGTCGTCGCGGCCTGCGCCTCGACCAGCGCGCCTCCCCCCCCGCCTGCCATCAATGCCAATCCCAACACCCATGCCCGTGCCTTTCGCCCAACCAACATATTCATGACGCCTCCAAAGAGAGAAGAAGTGAAAGTGGCCCGCTCCGAGACCATCGTGCCCGACGATCTGGAGTTCCGTCTCTCTGGCGCCATTGCCAGTGTTGCTGACCGACGTCGTTGTCGGTCGGGATGCTGCTTGTCTACCGATACCCGTTGGTGATCGGCATCCGCCGATCCTTGCCGAACGCCCGATGCGTAATCTTGATGCCGAGCGGCGCTTGCCTGCGTTTGTACTCGCTGCGATCCACCATCATCATGACGCGTGCCACCGTCTCCCGCTCGAACCCCATGGCCACGATGTCTTCGAGGGCCCGGTCCTCCTCGACATAGGCTTTCAGAATGGGGTCCAACACCGAATAGGGCGGCAGACTGTCTTCATCTTTTTGATCGGGGCGCAATTCTGCGGTCGGAGGCCGTTCCAGCACACGTTTTGGAATGACCGGCTCCAGACCGTTCAGATTTCGCAACTGTGACAGTTCGTACACCATGGTCTTGGGCACGTCTTTGATCACCGCAAATCCGCCGGCCATGTCGCCGTATAACGTGGCGTAGCCGACGCTCATTTCGCTCTTGTTTCCGGTGGTCAACACCAGGTGACCGAATTTGTTGGAGTAGGCCATGAGCAGATTGCCTCTGATCCTGGCCTGTAAGTTTTCCTCAGTCGTGTCGGGACGGTGTCCGGAGAATGGCTTGGACAGCGCACGCAAATAACTCTTGAACGTCGTCGTGATCGAGAGAGTATCCACCTGGATGCGCAGACGTTGGGCGAGATCGGCCACATCTTCTCGACTGGCTCGCGAGGTGTAAGGCGAGGGCATGAAGACCCCGAGGACATTATCCGCGCCGACCGCATCGACCGCGATCACGGCCGTGAGGGCCGAATCAATACCCCCGCTCAGTCCGATGACGACCCGCTTGAACCCGTTCTTTTGGACATAATCCCGCACACCCAGGACCAACGCGCGATAGGCTTCCTCCAGACGATCCAATGGCGATTCCATGGCCGGCACGGCGATCGACGACGATTTCCTCGCCGGCACCCGCACCGCAACACGATCCACCAGCGCGGCCACTCGCGGCGGCAAAGGCCTGGCGCGCCGTTCACCCTGTCGCGCGCGCCCCACCGCCGCCACATCCAGATCCGCAATCAGAAGATCCTGCTCAAAGGACTTACCTCGCGCCACCACCTCGCCGGTGTGATCGACAATGACGCTGCGGCCGTCGAAGATCAGTTCATCCTGCCCACCGACGGTGTTGGTATAGGTGACCATCACGCGATTCTCGCGGGCACGGGTAGCCAGCACCTGTTCCCGCAGTCGGCTCTTGCCGACATGGAACGGCGAGGCGTTGATGTTCACGATGACCTCAGCCCCTGCCGCAGCCTGCGCGCGTGTCGGGCCCTCGGGAAACCAGATGTCCTCGCAAATGTTCACGCCGATGGTGGTGCCGTTCAACACCAGCAGTGGCAGACGCGTGCCGGGCCGGAAATACCGGCTCTCATCAAAGACGCCGTAGTTCGGCAACAGCCGCTTGCAATAGTTGGCGACCAGCCGTCGCTCACACAGCACAGCTGCCGCATTGTAGAGATCATGCCGGCCGGCCGGGGAAACCGCATCTGCCTCCGACGGTGTCACGCCGGTTGCCTCGCGCCCGACATACCCCACCACCACCACTAATCCGTGCGCTTCCGCCGCCACCGCCTTTAACGCACGCTGCGTGTCTTCGATGAAGCGGGGCTTGAACAATAAATCCTCCGGCGGGTATCCGGTGATGGCCAATTCGGGAAACGCCACAATGTCAGCCTTTGCCCGACGCGCGTCATTGATCCAGGCCTTGATCAGCGCCGTGTTCCCGACGATATCGCCAACCGTCGGATTGATCTGAGCCATGGCCACTCGCAGGAACCGCATTAGTAATCCCCAGACCACGAAAATTCAGAGATGCGACAGATTGCGAACAGCATGCTCAAAACCGTTGTCCAGCGAGGCCGCAGCGCAATGAGGATCTGAGGCGTACTGAAGCCGTACGTCGAAGATCCGAATCAGCGAGAACGAAGCTGGCGGCGGTTTTCAGCATGCTGTTGATAAAAAAAAAGTCCTCGGACCCACCGTATCTCAGTGGACCAGAGGACGTCGTTGTCCTGCGCCATCTCTATAAGGGATAGCCTCCTGAGACTCCGTTGTCCCTGGAAACGCTGGCGATGGTATAGCACCAGGCGGAATCGGCTGTCAACCAATCCAGGCGAGGTTGGCCTGAAATCCCCGTAGCCTGGAGACGGGTCTATGTTACAATCCCGCCCCATGCACCGCGTGAGCTATCAGAGGATCTCACGAGCTTGTGAGCCGATGCGCCTGAGGAAATCCTGGCTGCTGGGTCTCACCTGCCTCCTGCTGGTCGCCTGCAGCGCCACGTCCCCGCTGATTCCCGTCGGGGAAGGGCCATTAGGAACGGTCTCGCTTGAACGCCTGGCCAGCCGCGGCACCACGGCCAGATACGGCAGTCCCCAGAGCGCCTTCCAGGCCTCCCATCCGGCCTCGGTATCGGCATCGGTAATCTCACGCCTGCTCTCCGGCCTCTCCGTTTCCGGCCTAGAGCGGCCGGGTGCCGCCCTGAGACAAGAGCGGTATCCGCTGTTTACCCAGGAAGAAATGGAGTTTTTCACGCCGCTCATCGTCAAGGCTCTGTCGCAGGCCGGACCTGACCAACGGGTGCGATTCACCCTTCAGGATGACGGGCTGATCACCCAGGGCACGCTCTATCTGCACAAGACCATCCTTCGGGTCAGTCTTTCTCACTATCGCGCGTCGCAGGGGCAAAGCGACACCAGGCCGTCAGCGCTCACCTTGTCGTTTACGCCATCAGAAGCACTCGTGCGAGACGATGTGCCGCAATCCTGGATG
>CAADGJ010000059.1 GCA_900696505.1 uncultured Nitrosospira sp. | reverse complement strand
TCGGCTTCAGCCCGACGACGCCGCAAAACGCCGCCGGCTGCCGAATAGATCCACCGGTGTCCGAGCCCAAGGCCGCCACACATTCATCCGCCGCGACAGCTGCCGCCGACCCGCCGCTCGACCCGCCTGGAACAGTCTGGATGTTCCAGGGATTACGGCTGGCTCCGAACGCCGAATTTTCGGTGGAGGATCCCATCGCGAATTCGTCCAGATTTGTCTTGCCGACCAGCAGATAATTCTGCGCCCGCAATTTGGCGACGACAGTCGCATCGTAAGGCGGCACGAACGATTCCAACATCCGGGACGCGCAGGTCGTGCGCACCCCTTCGGTGCAGATGTTGTCTTTCACCGCCAGCGGCATGGCCATCAGAGGCGTCGTTTTGCGCCAGCCTTTCAAGGACTGATCAAGCCGTTCGGCCTGCGCAACAGCCGCCTCCTTACACTGTGTGAGATAGGCATTGACCTTGGGTTCGACATGCGCCACCCGCAGAAAGTAGGCGCGCACGATTTCCGTCGCGCTCACGTCGCCGGCGGTAAACTTCCGCTGCAACTCCGCCAGCGTCATTTTATGTAGGACCGTCAATGCCATCAGCGCTTCGCAACCTTACGGGCAATCCGGTTTTTTCCGTCCACCAGGATGATCTTCGGCTTATGCCGCTTGATCTCCTCGTCGCTATAATATTCGTAACAGAAAATAATGATCTGATCACCCACCGCGGCCTTGCGGGCAGTGGGGCCGTTCAGCACGATCTCGCCCCCGCCCCGCTTTCCCTTCATGGCGTAAGTCATAAACCGTTCGCCATTGTTGAGATTGGAACAGACGATCGCTTCGTACGGAAGAATGCCTGCCGCATCCAACAGATCCTCATCCACCGTGAGACTGCCTTCATATTCAAGACAGGCTTCGGTCACCGTCGCTCGATGTATCTTCGCCCGCAACATTTGTCGAAACATAGTCGGCTCGTACTCCTTACGTCACTTAAGATTCTTGAATGATTTTCGGCACCCGGAAACACTGCGCCTCCGCATCGGGGGCATTCCCCAGCGCCTGCTCCGGCGACAGAGATGCCTGCACCTGGTCCGGACGAAACACATTGGTCTGCCCCAACACGGTCGAGGTCGGCTCCACATCTTCCGTGGAAAAGGACTTGAGTTTCTGAACATAGCCCACGATCTGGTTCAGCTGTTGTGAAAACGCCGTCGTTTCCGCCTCGCTCAACGCCAGGCGCGCCAGTTTGGCTACTTTCTCGACTTCCTGCTTCGTGATCTCCACTCTACACCCCTCATTTAAACCGGTATGGTGCGAAGGAAGGGGCTCCAATTGCGCGCGTCCAACGAGGGCCTTCCGAGGCCGCGCGTTGCGCGAGCACGGGAGTCCATCCTTCGCACCTCATTCCACCGTCACGCTCTTGGCCAGGTTTCGCGGCTGATCCACATCTTCGCCTCGCAGCACGGCAATGTGATACGCCAGTAACTGCAATGGGATCGTGAACAAAATGGGCGACAGCAACGGATGGACATCAGGAATGGTGAACACCGCGTCGGCGATCTTGCCCAACTCGCGTTCGCCTTCCGCCACAAAGGCAATCACCGGAGCCCGGCGCGCCTTCACCTCCATGAGGTTACTGACCGTCTTCTCATATAACCGGTCCCTGGGCGCCAATACCACCACCGGCATATCTTTATCGATCAGCGCGATGGGGCCGTGCTTCATTTCCCCCGCCGCATACCCTTCGGCGTGGATATAGGAAATTTCTTTCAACTTCAGTGCGCCTTCGAGCGCAATGGGAAAGTTGATGCCGCGGGCCAGATACAAGAAGTCCGGCTTCTTATAGTACCGCTTGGCAATCGCCAGAATCTCCGCTTCACGACCCAGCACATGCTTCACCAGTGCCGGCACCGTGACGAGGCGATCCAGCCAGGCCTTGCCATCCGCGGCGGTTAAGACGCCCCGTACCCGACCGAGATGCAGGGCCAACATGTAGAGCGCCGCCAATTGGCTGGTGAAGGCCTTGGTCGAGGCAACACCGATCTCGGGGCCACAGTGCGTGTACAAGACACCGTCCGATTCGCGAGCGAGGGTGCTGCCCACGACATTGACGATCGACACGACACGCGCGCCCTTTTGCTTGGCTTCCCGGGCTGCCGCCAATGTGTCGGCGGTTTCACCCGATTGCGAGATCGTAATGAACAGATCGTTCTTTTCGATGAGCGGATCGCGATACCGGAATTCACTACCGATATCGACCTGCACGGGTGTGCGAACCATTTCCTCGAGCAGATATTTTCCGACAAGCCCCGCATGCCAGCTCGTGCCGCAGGCCACGATCCAGATGCGCCCCACGTCGGCGAACTGCTTCGGCGTCAGGCCGATATCCGGCAAATCCGCCTCGCCGCTCTCGTACGAGTAGCGTCCTCGAATCGTATCCAGAATGGTTTGAGGCTGCTCGTGAATTTCCTTCAGCATGAAATGGGGATAGCCGCTTTTTTCAGCCGCAGACGCATCCCAGGTGACTTTGGTTTTCTTGCGCGTGACCGCCCTCCCGTCGAGATCCGTGAAGGTCACACCCCCGGCCGTCACCTCGGCGACATCGCCCTCTTCCAGGAACGTCACGTCCCTGGTGTGAGACAACATCGCCATGACGTCCGAGCCGACAAACGAGGCCTCCGCCGTACGACCGATGACCAGCGGGCAACCGGATCGGGCCGCGACGAGCAACCCAGGCTCGTGCTCCGAGATCACGGCGATGGCATAACTCCCGCGAATCTCCCTCGCCGTCGCGCGGACCGCATCAGCCAGGTGCAGCTTGTCTTTTTTGATGTGGGTATCGATGAGATGCGCGACGACTTCCGTATCGGTCTCGGACTGAAACTTGTATCCGTCTTTGATGAGGCGCTGCTTCAGCTCTACGTAGTTTTCGATGATGCCATTGTGCACGAGCACGCAGTTCTCGGAGCGGTGCGGATGCGCATTCTGCTCGGAAGGTTTGCCGTGCGTCGCCCAGCGGGTATGGCCGATGCCGCACATCCCGGCGATCGCCTTCTGGGCCAGCGAGTTTTGAAGATTGATCAACTTCCCGACACTGCGCCGGATGTCGATCTTTTCTCCGCGCTGGATCGCCACGCCGGCCGAGTCGTACCCTCGATACTCCAGCTTCGACAACCCATTCAACAAAATCGGGACTGCATCCTGATTTCCTACGTAGCCGACAATGCCACACATAGGGTGTCGTTACCTCCGTTTCGAACGTTGA
>CAADGJ010000058.1 GCA_900696505.1 uncultured Nitrosospira sp. | reverse complement strand
TTGTTTCGCCGACCGCCATTCCGCAATTGGCCGACTCCGATGAAGTGTTCCGCGCCATCGACCGGCAACCGGGCGTGACCTATTCCGCCCTGGTGCCGAACGAACGGGGCCTGGAACGGGCACGGGCAGCCGCAGTGCAGAAGATCGCCGTCTTCACCGCCGCCTCGAACAGTTTCACGCGTCATAACATCAAGGCAACCGTCCAGGAATCCCTGGTTCGCTTTACCCCTGTGATCCATGGAGCGAAACGGGACAGGATGTTGGTGCGGGGCTATATCTCCACCGCCCTGTGGTGCCCCTATGAAGGTCGCATGGCGCCCAAACTGACTGTGGACGTCATGCGGCGGTTGCTCGATCTCGGTGTGGATGACATCTCTCTGGGAGACACCATCGGCAGAGCCTCGCCTGCCGATATCCGTGGCTTGCTGGATGCTGTCATGCCGCATATCGAACCGACTCGCCTGTCGCTCCATGTCCATGACACCTACGGAATGGCTGTGGCCAATGTGCTGACGGCCTGGGAAGACTATGCGATCACGGCATTCGATTGTTCAGCCGGCGGTCTGGGCGGTTGTCCCTATGCGCCCGGTGCGTCCGGCAACGTCGCGACGGAAGATGTGGTGTTTGCCCTGAAGGCCTCCGGGGCGACGGTTGCGGTCGACGAAGAACTGATCGTCGACTGTGCGCGTCAGTTGAGCGCAGTGATCGGACATCCCCTCCACTCGCGGCTGTCACAGATATCGCGGCCCCGTATCGGGCAACCGGCCCTGAAGGTGTGATGTGAACCACGTCACTGCGCATCGATCCTTCTTCCCGCACGATGCCGCCGAGCTGGCGAGACAGGTCGAAACTGGGGAGGTTCGAGCCGTGGCGCGTGTCATCAGCTTGCTGGAAAACCGGGATCCGCTCGGAGCGGCGGTGCTGACTCATGTGGCTCCGTCTCTCAATCGCGCCTTGGTGATCGGGATCACCGGGTATCTCGGCACCGGAAAAAGTACGCTGATCGATCAGCTCATCACAGCCTACCGCCGACTGGGAGAGAAGGTCGGCGTGCTGGCGGTGGATATCAGCAGCCCCGTCACAGGCGGCGCGGTCCTCGGCGATCACATCAGAATGCAGAGCCATACGGATGATGCCCAGGTCTACATCCGCAGCATGGCGACACGCGGACACCAGGGCGGGCTCGCCGCCGCCACGCGGCAGGCAGTACGTGTCTTGGACGCCGCCGGCTTTGGCGTGATTCTGATCGAGACGGTGGGCGTCGGCCAAAGCGACGTGGACATCATGCAGGTCGCCCACACGGTGGTCGCCGTGGTCGCGCCGGGACTCGGCGACGACGTTCAGGCCATGAAGGCGGGACTATTGGAAGTCGCGGACATCGTCGCGGTGAACAAAGGCGATCGCGAAGGGGCGGATGCAGCCCTGCGGGATTTACGTGAATGGTGCAAGGCGGTGATTCGCGCCGTGGCGGTGAAGGGGGAAGGGATCGCGGAACTGATTGCGGTCATCGCCGAACACGAACGGTGGCGAGATCTGGACAGGCCGGCACTCCATAATCGGAGAGGGCCCTCCATCGACCTCGGCTCGCGAACGGGATAACGCTGCTGCTGTCATTGCCATGAGGTGGTGCATGCTGGCCGATCGACTGGCTCACTATACGCAATCGCTCCGGTTCAAGGATCTACCCGGCGACGTGGTCCATGAGGTCAAGCGCCGCATTCTGGACAGTCTGGGCTGCGCATTCGGTGCATGGACTGCCACCCCCTGCCGGATCGCGCGGGAGATGGCGCTCGCAGTGAAGGTCCCCGGCGGGGCGACGGTGTGGGGAACGAATCACAAGACCCTTCCCGACCTCGCGACCTTCGCCAATGGGGCCATGGTCCGCTACCTCGACTTCAACGATACCTATCTGTCCAAAGAACCGGCGCATCCCTCAGACAATATCGCGGCAGTCCTAGCTGCGGGGGAAACAGCGCATGCCTCCGGCCAGCTCATCATTCAGGCGCTCACCCTGTCCTATGAAATCCAATGTCGGCTCTGCGACGCAGCGGCCTTGCGGCCACGAGGCTGGGACCATGTCACGTATGGCCCCCTCTCGTCCGCACTCGGCATTGCCAACGTCCTCAAGCTGACGGACGCGCAGACCCGCCAGGCCGTCAACCTGGCCGGCGTGGCCAATGTCGCTCTGCGCCAGACACGGGTCGGCGATCTGTCGATGTGGAAAGCCTGCGCATTCTCCAACGCCGCACGCAACGGCATGTTCGCCGCCCTGCTCGCCCGGCGCGGCATGACCGGCCCCGCCCCCATTTTCGAAGGCGAGAAAGGGTTCATGAAGCTGGTCTCCGGCCCATTCGAACTGCCGATGTTGGGCGGGGAAGCGATGCCGGGCGGAGAGCCGGTGCCCTTCAAAATTCTGAAGACCTGCATCAAACACTTCCCCGTGGAATACCACGCACAAAGCGCCGTCGAAGCCGCATTGGCGTTGCGAGCGGAGCTGCTGGCGACAGAAGGAAAGACCTGGATCAATAAGGTAGCCGATGTCGAGATCGGCAGCTACGACGTCGCCATCGAAATTATCGGACGCGATCCGGAAAAGTGGCAGCCCGCGACGCGGGAAACGGCCGACCACAGCTTTCCGTACTGCGTGGCGGTCGCTCTCCTCGACGGCCGCGTAAGTATGAACTCATTCAGCCCGAAACGGCTGCGAGACCCGCGTCTCCACGAGCTGATGAAGAAAATCCACGTCGTGAAACTGGCGGATCTCGAACATCGCTACCCCACGACCATGCCGACTCGCCTCACGATCAGAACGTCACAAGGCTCGACGCATAGCCGTCAGGTGGATCAACCACTCGGGCATCCAGGCCATCCTCTGTCGGATCAGGAAGTGGGGGACAAACTCCGGCGGCTCACGTCCAGGCGCATTGATCGCGCGCAACTGGATCGCTTGCTCGCCTTCGTCTGGCACCTCGAGGACCAGACAGATATCGCCGCTTTCATGCCGCTGTTGAGGGTGCGATCATGACGTTCGATCACTCGAGCGGCGACAAAGGACGGCGATTGCAAGAGATAGTGGCCAGGCGCACAGTGGCCATCCCGGGAGCGTCCAATGCATTGACCGCCGTTCAGATTGAACGAGCGGGATTTGACGCGGTCTACGTATCCGGCGCCGCCGTGTCTGCTGCGCGCGGCCTGCCGGACATCGGCCTGATTTCCTTGTCGGAAATGGTTGGCGAAGCAGGAATCATAGCCAGAGCCGTAGCCATTCCAACCATTGTCGATGCCGACACCGGGTATGGGCCTCCTTCGACCGTGATGAATGCAGTCCGTGAATTCGAGCGCGCCGGCATCGCCGGCATGCAGATCGAAGATCAGGAGGCGACAAAAAAATGCGGCCATCTCGAGGGCAAACGCCTCATTCCCCTCGGCGACATGGTCGCCAAAATTAGCGCCGCTGTGAAGGCCAGGCACAATCGGAATTTTCTGATCGTGGCGCGCACCGATGCGCGGACCGTCGATGGACTCGATGGCGCGATCCAACGGGCCAAGGCCTATGCCGAGGCCGGCGCAGATATGTTGTTCCCGGAAGCACTGTTATCCCCTGAGGAGTTTGGAACCTTTTCGCTGGCGATGCGGAACGCGGGCATTCACCTCCCGCTGATTGCGAACATGACGGAGTTCGGCCGAACGCCCTATCTCAGCGTGGACGAGTTCCAAGCTCTGGGCTATCAGGCAGTGCTGTTTCCCGTCAGCTCGTTACGGGTCGCGGCGCGCGCGG
>CAADGJ010000057.1 GCA_900696505.1 uncultured Nitrosospira sp. | reverse complement strand
GAACCCAACTCCAGCGATCCGGTCGTGTCCCTCGTGCCTATGGATCAATGGAAAACCGCCACCACCAAGGCGCAACTCGATGACGCCATCCGGCGTCGGCTGCAACGTATTCCCGGGGCGAATTTCCTGATCAGTCAGCCGATCCAGCAACGAGTCGATGAATTGGTCTCCGGAGTCCGGTCGGAGGCGACCGTGAAGGTCCTTGGCGACGACCTCGACGTCTTGCGCGCCACAGCCGATAAGATCCAAGCGATCATGACCGGCATAGACGGCGTAAAGGACGTGCGGGTGGAACAGTTATTCGGGCAACCCTACCTCACCATCGACATCGACCGCGGCCAAATCGCCCGACATGGGATCAACGTCGCCCACGTGCGCGAAATCATCACGACGGCGATCGGCGCAGAGCCCGCGACGCGCGTCTATGAAGGGCAGCGGCGCTTCGACCTCATCCTGCGCTATCCCGAGCAATATCGCGATAGCGTGGACACGGTGAGCAACATTCTTCTGACCACCCCTACCGGGGCGCTCATTCCGCTGGGAAACATCGCCAAGGTGGAGTTACGCGAAGGGCCGGCGCTGATCAGCCGGGAAGGCCTGCAACGGAGAATCTACGTCGGCTTCAACACCTTCGGTCGCGACATTGAAAGTATCGTACATGAAGCACAGACGAAGATTGCGAGACAGGTTCCGCTGCCCACCGGCTATCGTCTGCAATGGGGCGGGTCCTTCGAGAACATGCAACGGGCCATGGCTCGGTTGAAGATCGTGGTGCCGCTGACGATCGGCGTCATCTTCCTGATTCTGTTCTCCTCGTTCAATTCGCTGCGCCATGCGGCGTTGATCATCCTGAACCTTCCATTTGCCCTCAGCGGCGGAATCGCCGCGCTGTGGCTGACCGGCGAGTACCTCAGTGTGCCGGCCTCCGTCGGGTTCATCAATCTCTTCGGCGTGGCCGTCTTGAACGGCATCGTGCTTGTCTCGTACATCAATAAACTCCGCGCCGAAGGGATGGCCGGTGAGGAAGCCGTGGTCACCGGCTGCTCGCTGCGCCTGCGCCCGGTCTTGATGACGGCCGTGGTGGCATTGTTGGGATTGCTGCCGCTTGCACTGTCTCACGGGATCGGGTCGGAGGTACAACGTCCCTTGGCTATCGTCGTGATCGGAGGACTCGTCAGTTCCACCCTCCTCACCTTGATCGTCCTCCCTGTGCTCTACCAATGGTTCGATCGGCCGGATAAATCGGCCGCCCCTGCAAATTAGACGTCGTTCTCTTCGCGCATTTGCTCGATGTCCCTAGTGAAATGCCGAGGTTTCTTACTGCGGATGGTCCTGTATCATACGTAGCCTGAACTTTTCCCATCTCGCGATGGCGCAGGGAGCATGTGGACTCTATGGCATGGACGTTTCTGATTGTGGCCGGACTGTTTGAAATCTGCTGGGCCATCGGGTTGAAATATACGGATGGGTTTTCGAAATTCTGGCCAACGGCGGGGACGTTGATGGCTATGGCCGCCAGTTTCGGCTTCCTGGCTCAGGCCTTAAAAAGTATTCCGGTGGGAACAGGGTACGCAGTCTGGACCGGCATCGGAGCGGCCGGTACCGCCGTGTTAGGGATTGTACTCTTCGCAGAGTCCGTCTCCATCGTGAAAGTGTTTTCTCTCCTTTGTATCGTACTCGGGATCATCGGGCTCAAAGGCAGCGCCTGACCACAGAGGCGGCGCCCACTCTCACTGAGGTCTACAGGTCCATGTTACCCGTCGCCACCCCCGAACCGCAGGAGTCGACGCTGTTGCGGTTTCCGAACCGGAATACGCCGCCTCGGTATGACCGGGCGATCGGCGAGTGGGCTTTGGTCCTTCCCCTCGGAACTGCCGGACTCTTTTTCGTTCATGGTCATGAGTGGCTGCATGATCTCTCGAACCCGCTTCGATTGAGCGCCATGCTCGCCTGGCTGCTGCTCGTGATCGCCTTCTCCGCCTTTGCCGTGCTTCGTCATGCAGAACATCTTGCCGCCCGCCTTGGAGAACCGATGGGGACCGTCATCCTGACCTTGTCCGTGACCGGGATCGAGGTCATGATGATCGCCGCCTTTATGTATACGGGTAATGGCAACGCCTCGTTGGCGAGAGATGCGATGTTTGCCGTGGTGATGATCGTGCTGAACGGAATGGTCGGCCTGTCACTCCTTCTCGGCGGATTGCGCTATCACGAACAGACGTACAATTTGCAGGGAGCCAATGCCTTTCTCGCCGTCATCGTCCCGCTCGCGGTGCTGGGGCTCGTCATGCCGAGTTATACGATTTCCTCCCCGGGCCCGACCTTTTCACCACATCAAGCCATCTTTCTCATCGTGATGTCGCTCGGACTCTATGGCGTATTTCTCGCGATCCAAAACCTCCGTCATCGTAACTATTTCGTGGCGCCGCGCAGACAGAGCAGACGCAACGCGGCAATCCTGCATGAACACCAGCCTTCCCCCGGAGGCTCCGTGTGGTTTCATACACTGCTGCTTCTGGCATACCTGCTGCCGCTAGTAATCCTCTCAGAACATGTGGCGACGCCCATCGACTACACGCTACGACTTTGGAATGCTCCTCATGCCTTGGGAGGTGTCCTGGTTGCCGGTTTGGTGCTGGCGCCGGAATCGCTCGGTGCCGTGCGGGCCGCGCTGGCCAACCAGCTGCAACGTTCGGTCAATATCCTTCTGGGATCAGTGCT
>CAADGJ010000056.1 GCA_900696505.1 uncultured Nitrosospira sp. | reverse complement strand
GCGATCTGCCGCAAGTGCGGCAGGGATTTCGACTCCACCGGCATGGCAGTACCGCCAATAACCAGCACTGCGGCTCCGATGCTCATTTTCCAGCAAGTTCGTGTGTTCACGGTACGTCCTCTTACATTGGACATGCGCTGGGCTCCATTCCTCACTTCGGCTTCGCCGCAGGCACCGGCGCAGCCGGCTTCTTCTCCTGCGGAGCGGCATAGGCGACCAGATCGAAGACTGTTTGCGTCACCACACGGCCTTGGTCGACCCGGGCAGCGCCGATCCGGACATCCTGAACGGTCACGATACGGGACAACTTGCTGATTCGATCGAAGAAGATGGCGGCTGTATGGTACCCGCCGGCCACTTCTACGTTGATCGGCATTCGAATGAACAACTTCGAAGGGTCTTCGGCTTGCGTGCCCGGCTTCCACAACTTCACATCCAGGCCCAACCGCAGTCCCAGATCGGAAACCTGCTTCAGCAACATGACGGCTTCTTCTTCCGGCGGGAGGCGTTCCTTCTTCGCCGCCAATTCGATCTCCAACTGCTTATTGGCCGCCACCAGTTCATCCAGGTGTTTGACCTTGAGCGTCAGGTTCTGGATCTCGGTATCCAACTGAGCCACCTGCCCTTGCACGGCTTCCAGTTCGACGGTCTTGGGATCGACGACGTAGAAATAAAACCCGACTAAAATGCCTGCCACCAGTAAACCAAGCAGCGCAACCTTTTGGCCTGTCGGAATGCTGCGGAGACTGTCTAAGCTGATCGCATTCAGACTCATGTTAGCCTTTCATCGACAGGTCAAGTCGGAATTGATAGGTGTTCATCTTATTGTCCAGCCCAGCCCGGCTCTCCATCAATTTGATGGCGCCGAATTGATCGGTCCGCCGGAGGTTATTGACGAATTCAACAACGTCATCGTTCGTCAAAGCCCGGCCCTCAAGCTCAACGCTGTTCCCTTTGAGATTCAGCCGCACCAGCCAGACTTTCAGGGGATTCAGGCTCTGGCTGACATGATCCAGCACTTTGACCGGGCCCGTCCGGCTCTTCTCCAGCTGATCGATAATGCGGTTCTTCGCTTCGAGTTGCTTTTTCTTTTCTTCAAAGTCCTGGACTGCCTTCACCTGCTCTTTCAACTGCGCCACTTGCTTGTCCTTAAGCTGCTTTTCGCTTTGCTTGGCCTGAATGTCTTCGTCGAGCGATGAGGCGTAGAACCAACACCCGGTCAACGTGATCAGCAGCACCCCGACGCCGATGAGTGCCTCGGCGCGAACATCCCACTGCGGCTTGGCTTTCCTGGACCGAGGTCCAGTTGCGAGCAAGTTGATTCTAATCATCGGTCCCCCACCGTCCGCAGTGCGAGGCCAACCCCCACTGCCGCAAGCGACCCCATCTCGGCCAACTGTTCAGGATCGACATTGCACTGTGAGGTGTCGATCTCATTAAAGGGATTCGCAATTTCCACATCGACATGCATCCGATCGCGAAGCTGCTGAGCCAACCCCTTCACCTTCGCTCCCCCGCCGAACAACAAGACCCGCGCAATTTCGCTCTCTGATGACGTGGTCTTGAAATAATCGATGGTGCGCGCAATCTCCGATGCCACTTCGGCATTGACGCTCTCCATCACCGCCGCAAGTGTATGATCGTCATCTCCGTCGTTTTTCTTGAGTTGCTCCGCTTCCTCGTACGACACGCCCATTTCTCTCTGCACGGCTTCCGAGTAGCGATTTCCGCCCAGAGGGATATCACGCGTGAAGAGCGACACTCCGCCGCCGACAATGTTCACATTCATGACGCTGGCGCCGATGTTGACCAGAATGGTGGTGTCCTCTTGAGTAGAGGGCGAGGTCACGCCATACATGTTTTCTACGGCAAATGCGTCCACATCCATCACGATCGGGACCAAGCCGGCCGCCTTGACCAATTCCGTGAGTTCGTTGATCTTGTCTTTCTTCGCAGCCACCAGCACGATCTGCATTTCGGTCTGCTCGTCCGGGTTTTCCGACGGCGGCAAGACGTAGAAATCGAGATTGACCTCATTAATATCGAACGGAATGTACTGTTCAGCCGCCAACTTCACTTGGGCGTCGAGTTCCTCGTCTGGCATGGGCGGGAGAGTAATCTTCTTGACGATGACCGCATGACCGGAGATCGAGACTGCTACCTGCTTCAATTTCACGTTGTGCTCCGCCAGCAATTCCTTGATGGCCGAGACGACCCGCCCTTCGTCCATCACCGTGCCGTCCACAATCACCTCGGGCTCCAGCTCCTTCACGCCGAACTTCTGCAAGGTGTAGCGGCCCCGATGCTCCTTGATCTGCACCAGCTTGATGCTGCTCGATCCGATGTCCAGCCCCAAAAGCTGTTTCTGGGGGGAAAACATCGACAGAAAATCCATGTCCGTGAGGTGTTTCAGTGAAGCCAGCATGCCTTTGCCCTCTCTACGCAACGTCTTTGCGCCCGCCACCCATCACATGCTTGATCTGTTCGACATTTTCGGCCGTATAGAGACGCCAATTTCGCCAATCTCGCGGCGGCCCGGTAATCAACCCTTCGCGCTCCCAACGAAACAACGTCGCGCGCGAGATGTCGAACATCTCGCAGACCTCGTTGGTCTTGTAGAGTTTCTTTTTTTGACCATCGTTCACTTTCTTCACGCACCGCCTCAAACGCCACTATTCATCGCGTAATTCGAGCTCACGAAATTAAGTATAGTTGATATAGTCCACCTGTCAAGAAAGTGGCCCCCGTGGGGGCAGACAGGAGGAAAATAGGGAAAAGACGCTCTGGGACTAGGATTTCTGCAGGTCGCGGTTGGTCACGGATACGTCGTAACCGAGGGCGGCAAATTGTGCCTGGAGGCGCAGCGCGATGGTCACCGACCGATGGCGCCCTCCAGTACACCCGATGCCGATACTGAGGTAGCTCCGTTGATCCCGTTCATACAGTGGGATCAGAAAGGCAAAGAGTTTTTGCAGATGTTCGAGGAACTGGCCGGCGGTCTCGTCTCCAAATACGTACTGCTGCACTCGGAGATCTTCTCCCGTCAGGGCTTTCAGCTCGGGGACAAAGAAGGGATTGCGGATGAAGCGGACGTCAAACAGCAGGTCGATATCGTAGGGCACACCGAATTTGTAGCCGAATGTGACCAATGAAATGGTCATGCGTCGGGCAGTCGGTTCCTGACGAAACTGCCTGATCAGCAGATCGCGCAGTTCGTGCACCGTCAGCGTGGAGGTGTCGATCACTCGATCAGCATGTTTTCGGAGTTCGCTGAGGCGTTCGCGTTCGAACCGCACCCCTTCCACAACAGGCATATGCGGCAACAGCGGATGCGGGCGGCGACTTTCTGAGAACCGCCGGACCAGCACTTCTTCGCGGGCTTCCAGAAACACTAACTGCAGGGCGTGTCCCTGGGACTTCAATTCGGCGAGTACTTTTGCCAGGTCTCCGAAAAATACCCGTTCGCGAATATCGATCCCCAGGGCCACATTCTTAATCTCGCCGCCCTGCTGGTGGCACAATTCGACGAATGTCGGAAGGAGGGCCGGAGGAAGATTGTCGACACAAAAATAGCCTGCATCCTCAAAGGCTTTCAGCGCGTGGCTCTTTCCGGACCCGGAAAGACCGCTGATGACAACCAGATTAAGCGCGGCCATGTGCGACGCGAGCACGGTCGCTCGCAGGATCAATCAGGGACAGTCTTCCGTTTGGCAGCCGTTGGAGCACTTGAATAGACCCGGAAAGCGCGTTCACAAACATCAAGAGCGGCAGCTTCTCCCCATTGAGCGTCTCGACCGCTTCCTCGATCGTCAGGGCTTCGAGCCTGGGACGGACCACTTCCATGCCGTCATCTTTTGCGCGCGGGGTCTTGCGAGCGACGGCACGTACGCGCGGCTGATCGCCGAATTTGTGATTGACCTTGCGTTCCTTCAACTTGCGTAGCTGCGCGCCGAGTTTATCCACGACTTCATCAATCGACGCGTACATTTCTTCGGTCGTGGTTTTGGCTTGCAACCGGCGTCCCTGCACGACGCCCACGACCTCCGCCACATGGTGAAACTTTTCCACACTTAACAAAATTTGGAGCGTGCCCAGCTTCAACCCGTAGCGGTCGAGCCGCTCCATGCGCAACTCAATATACTCTCGCAACGCCGGGGTCACCGCCACATGCCGTCCCGTGATCATCAAACGCATGCCATCCTCGTTTCTCGGGCCTTGCACGCAAGGCTGCGTCAAGCCCGTTGCGACGATTGTTGTACCGCCATAGAGCCATCTCCATGGTGTCAGACTTCGCGCACCTCAAAAAAACTTCCGCCGTTGCGTGGCAGAGGGGATGTTATCCTCTGCGCGATATTTGGCTACGGTCCGGCGGGCGATCAATACTTGTTGGGTCCGTAATCGGGCGGCAATTTCTTCATCTTTGAGCGGCTTTCTCGCATCTTCAGCCGCAACCATTTGCCGGATCATTTCCCGCACGGTGAGTGAGGACAGCATATCCGTCGGTTGATCGGCGCGTTGCAATCCGGCATTGAAGAAGAATTTCAGCTCCAGCATCCCCTGCGGACAATACATATACTTGTTGGCCGTCACCCGACTGATGGTGGACTCATGCATGCCGATATCTTCAGCGACCTGTTTGAGAACCAATGGCTTCAGGTGCTGAATCCCATGTTCGAAAAACCCTTCCTGAAACTTCACGATGCTGGAGACAACTTTCACGATCGTCTTATTGCGCTGCTCGATGCTCCGGATCACCCACTGCGCGGCGCGGAGCTTGTCGTCCAGATACGCTTTGGTTTCCGCCGAGCCGGACTGGCCTGAGGACATCAATTGCTTATAGTACGGGCTGATCCGCATGCGCGGCAGGCCATCATCATTCAGCAAGACCTCCCACTCCCCTTCGTTCTTGACGACGAAGACGTCGGGCACAATTGCGTAATTCTGGGTGTTGGAGAAGGGACGCCCTGGCTTCGGCTCCAAGCCTTCGATGATGCGAGTCGCCTCGAATACATCGTCCATGGAAATGTTCAAGGCCTTAGCAATACGGTTATATTGCTTCTTTTCGAGATCCTTCAGATGATGCAGGACGATGGCTTCAAGCACCGAGCCCTTCAGCACCCCAGGCCGAGACCCCAGAGAGCCCAGTTGGCTCCGCCCTAAAAACTTGAGTTGAAGCAGCAGGCACTCGGACAGGTCTCTTGCCGCCACGCCGTTGGGATCGAACCCTTGCACATCTTTCAGCACCGATTCGGCTTCCGCTACGGAATATTCGGATCCCGCCACCAGTTCGTCCAGCGTCATCCGGAGATAGCCGTCATCGTCCAAATTGCCGATGATGAGGCGGCCAATGGCCTTTTCACGATCGGATAAGCCGGACAACGACAGCTGCCAGACCAGGTGGTCTTCGAGCGACGTCGACTTGGCCACCGTCTGCTCATAGGAGGGAAACTCTTCCTTGGATGAGGAGCTGTATTCCGTTTCACCGCGGCGCATGTCGGTATCGAAATAGTCTTCCCAGGTAGAGGCGGAAAACTCTTCGGCATTTTCTCCGCTCTCTGCCGGCTTGTCATCGCCTTCCCCGCGCGTCTCAGCGGCCACAGTCGTCGCCGTATCCGGTTGTTCACGCTCAGTGGCTGCAGTTTCCTCGCTCTCCTCCGTCTCCGCCACCAGTTCGTCCAGCAAGGGGTTTTCCATGAGGTGCTGCTGCAGACTTTGTTGGAGCTCCAAGCGGGACAATTGCAGCAGCTTGATCGCCTGCTGCAATTGCGGCGTCATAATCAGTTTCTGACTAAGCCGAAGATCCAGTCGCAGCTTCATCGCCCCACTCCCTGCCTGCTACAGGCGAAATCCTTCGCCCAAATACACCGCCCGAGCCATTTCACTTTTCTCGATCACGCCCGGAGGACCGGCTTCGAGAATCGTGCCTTCATTGATGATATAGGCTCGGTCCGTAATCGAGAGGGTTTCCCTCACATTGTGATCGGTGATCAATACCCCGATATGCCGTTGCTTCAATCGAATGATGATTTGCTGAATATCCGCGACCGCAATCGGATCGATTCCGGCAAAGGGTTCGTCCAACAGCATGAAGAGCGGACTCGTTGCCAGCGCGCGCGTAATCTCCAATCGCCGGCGTTCCCCTCCAGATAAGGCGTAGGCCTTACTTTTTCGAATATGCACCAGATCGAGCTCTTTCAGCAACGTTTCCACCCGCTCCATCCGTTCACTTCTCGAATAGCCTAGCATCTCGAGAATCGCAAGGATATTGTGTTCCACCGACAGCCGCCGAAAGACGGACGATTCTTGAGGCAAGTACCCAATTCCTCGCCGGGCCCGCTTATACATAGGCAAATCGGTAATGTCGTTGCCACTCAACGCAATCTGTCCCTCATCCGGCTGACACAGTCCCACCATCATATCGAAGATGGTGGTCTTCCCGGCTCCGTTCGGCCCCAACAGTCCAACCACTTCACCGGCCTGCACGTCGAGGGAGACGCCCTTGACCACCTTGCGCCCGCGGAAGCTCTTCACCAACCCGCTGGCTGCCAAGCGATCCGCTTTCCCCGATAACGCTGCCACGCCTTCTTGCGGCGTCTGGCTGGTGATTGGCCTGGTCTCAATCACCGCTTGCCACCGCCTTCACCTTCGATAACGACCTGGGAGTCGCCCTCCACCACACTTCGATCTTCGTCCAGAAACATAATGATGCGCTTTCCGGACACACGTGTTCCCTTCTGCCAGGCCACCGGTTCGCCCGTGAGCACGATTTTTTTCTGCTCCTCATAATACACGGCCTTCTGGCACGTGGCCTGTCCGTCTTCTTTCTTAATGTTCACTCGACCGGTCGCCTCGACCATGCGAATACTGCGTTCCGATACGGCGGGCGCTGCATCTCGCTCCTTCGATTCGGCCGTCGTCGGGTTCGTCAGATTCTTGGATTTTGTCGGGCCTCCGGATTCTTTACCATCGGCGCCATTGCGGCTCGGGTGGAAAGAGACCACCATGTGATCTGAATGCACAACCAACGGACCACGCGTCAAGACAACGGCTCCGTCAAAAATCGCCGTGTTTTCTTGATTATTGACGGTCATCGTCCGGGACGTAATCGTAGTAGGGGCAGAACTGGCTGGAGGCTCTTTGGTCCCGCGCGTTTCTATCGCGTACGCGTTGTGCGTGCTTAGCACCGCCTCGCCGCTAAGAAGCAGGCACGACATCCACATGCACGTCGTCAAGGATCTTGAATTCCTCCGTATCCATCTTGCCCAACAACCCTCTTCCCGTGACTTGCAATCCATGCCCCAGAATCGTGACATGGTCCGGAGTTTGAATTTCATGCCGTGCGTCAGTCCATACAAGGTGATTTGTCTGAATGGTATAGCCACTTTGTGTCTCAACTACAATCGGCGTGGATCTGTTCGACAACTGAAAGTTCTTCGTTTGTGTATCCAGCGTCCCCTCGTCCCCGGATAGGGTGAGTTCCTTTCCCTGCGCACCGTACATGGTAATCTGAACATTGCTGAGGATAGCGCGGCTCTCTTTTTCGTAGAGGCGCGCTTGCTCGGCTTGCACTTTCCACTGAACGAGATCGCCTTTGGTCTGGGTAAAGGTGAAGTCTTGAATATGCGCATCGGCAGATTCGGCCTCGACCGGCGCGACCGATCGCGACGAAGAGCTGGGATTGGAGCGTGTAATGAGCAAATACCCAAGGAATGCCGCAAGAACTACGCTGAGAGCTAAGAGACCTCGCCGAACCCAACGTTCCCACATGGAAAAAAGCCCCTATTTTAAAGAGCTTCCCAGATCAGAGCCTGGTGGCATGATAGTAGCATTCCCCAGAAGCCAAGTAAACAAAAGGGACGGCGGATGGCCTGAGAAAATGGTGTGAGTTGCAAGAGGATCGAAGGCAGGGAAGAACCGAAGGCCACGACGACAGTGACGTCATCGTGGCCTTCCTCTCGTTAGCTTTCTGCAGGCGCTGAACTTTTCTCAGTCGACTCTTTCTTCTCCGCCACTGACGTGTCAGCGGCAGGCGCTGCCTTAGGCTTTTCCGGTCGTGTAACTAACTCTATTGCGACCATCTCAGCCGCATCTCCGATCCGACGGCGAGTGCGGATGATACGCGTATAGCCCCCAGGACGGTTTTGGAACCGTGACGCAACGTCGCTGAATAACTTCGACACTACGGCCTTGCTCCGCAAGAAGCTCAATGCGCGACGACGAGCAGGCAGGGTGCCTTCTTTGCCAAGGGAGATCATTCGATCAGTGAAACCACGAATTTCCTTCGCCTTCGCTTCCGTCGTTTCGATACGCTCCTGCTCCAGCAATGAAGTCACGAGACTTCTGAACAGAGCCCATCGGTGTTTGGTTTGACGTCCGAGCTGTCGACCCTTCTTTTTGTGGCGCACGGTAGTCCTGTTCCTTTCTTACTCTGAACGCACGCCCGCGTCGCCTGACGGCAAGGCGTCGACT
>CAADGJ010000055.1 GCA_900696505.1 uncultured Nitrosospira sp. | reverse complement strand
TCGGTGTGAAGGCCCGCGAGGTGTCGACCACCGATAAGGCCGTGTTCAAACAAGCGGCTGAGAATGGGGTGTCCGTCCTGGTGTGGGGAAAGTCCGGCCAGAAGAACGGCAGTAAGGACAGCGAACTGCTCATGGATGGGTTCGTGTATGACAGCGGCAGTGATGAGGTGGTCGGCGGCAAGCGCTATGTCGGATCAACGTCGGTGGTCCGATTGATGGCGCACCGGTTCGCCGACGAGTTGGTGTTCCGTTATACCGGCGAGCCGGGAATCGCGAGAACCAAGATTGTCTATGTTGCCGAACATGGGAATGCCCGCGAATTGTTTGTGATGGACTACGATGGTTATGAGCCGAAGCAGATCACGGCCGACGGCTTCCTGAACCTCATGCCGCGATGGTCGCCCGACCGCCGGTTTATTGTCTTTACGGCCTATCGAAGCCGGAATACTCAGGACATCGATATTTTGGAACTCGCGACCGGTAAACGCTGGACGCTCGTGTCGATGCCCGGATTGAACATCACCCCCGCCTTGTCGCCGGACGGGAATTATCTGGCGTATGCCAGCAGTCAGGACGGCAATTCGGAGATCTATAAGCTCGACACGCGAACCAAGACCCCGCAGCGCCTGACCGTCAATCAGGGAGGGGATTTGTCTCCCACCTGGTCTCCGACCGGACGAGAAATGGCATTTACGTCCGATCGCGGCGGCGCTCCTCAGGTGTTCGTCATGAGTGCCGATGGCTCCAACGTCCGCCGTTTAACGTACGAAGGGGATTACAATGCCGCACCGGCCTGGTCGCCGCGCGGCAATTGGATCGCCTATGTCTGTCGAACGGCCCAGCGGCTATACAAACTGTGTATCGTGTCCCCTGATGGTCAAAAACGGGTACAGGTTACGACGGGCCCGGGGATCGACGACTCGCCATCCTGGTCTCCTGACGGCCGACACCTGACCTTCAGTTCAACTGTTGACGGAAAGAGCCACATCTACATGGTGGATACGGACGGGAAAAATCTGGAACGCATCACATTCGGCGGTACACACAATAGTTCACCGTCATGGTCTCCGGCACTTTAGGATTGAGTACTCAATTGACAGGATCTACAGGCATACTAACCATTCACCAGTGATGAGGAGTGACGATATGAGGATACGGGTAGCGACAATGGGCCTGACCATGGTAGTCGGGATGCTGTTGGTCATGCAGGGCGGGTGTTCCAAGAAATCGATTCAATCCGGCGGCGATGCGCAGTCCTCTGATCGCGGGATGGCGAAGTCGGGCGCCCCGGCGCAGTCTCAAGCTCAGCTCCCGCCTCCGACGGGGTTGGATGCTCCCAGCGCCACGTTCCCGGACCTGTCCCTTTCCAGCAAACCGGAAGATCCTGAGACGGGCGGCTTGCGCGGGTTCGATTCGGTGTCGGGCGGCAAGGCTCCGTCTGAGGAGCGGCTTGGAGGCGGCGGCACGATGTTGGCCAAGGTCGAGCCGTCCGAAAGCACGGCACGCCAGATTGAAGAAATTCGCCGGGAGCAGGCGAAGGAGCAGGCGGCGTCGGCGGAAGCCGGATTGCGCGACGTGTTTTTCGGCTACGATAGCTGGACGATTACGGAAGATGGCCGGCAGTCGTTGACGCAGGATGCTCAGTGGATCAAGGCGAATGCCGGGGCGTTGGTCAAGATCGAAGGGCATTGCGATGAACGGGGCACGCTGGCCTACAATCTCGTGTTGGGCGAAAAGCGAGCCAAGGCCGTGCGGAACTATCTGGTCGAACTGGGCGTCGGCGCCAACCGGTTGTCGGTGGTGTCGTATGGCAAAGAGCGGCCGTTCTGCAACGAGCGTAGTGAAAGCTGCTATCAACAAAACCGCCGGGGGCATGTGGTGGTCCGGTCGAAATAACTGTTCCAATCATGGATGATGTGACATGATTCTCCGGAACAGACGCCGGTCAAGGGAGACCTGTCATGGACAGTGAATGGCCTTATCGAAAGACGATGACTGATAGACCGTCGGACGCGAAGCGTGTGGCGCCGGGCACCTATGCGCAGGCAGCTCGATTTGGTGCCTGTGTCGTGGTCGTGACGGGCTGTGCCTTGTTGTCGGGCTGTGTGGCGCAGCAGGCGGATCTCAAGCAGACCGAACGAGAGCTCCAGCGTCGCATCAAGCAACAGACGGAAGAGCAGGCCCAGAACCGGGCACGCCAAAATCAGGAAATCGTGTCGTTGCGCGAGCAGGACATTCCGTCCCTGCGCGGCGATGTCGATAAGGCCCTCCACCGTGCACAAAGTTTGGATGCGAGGCAAGACGACCTGCTGGCCAAGGTGGCCAGCCAGGAATCGAAGTTCGAGCGTCGCATCGGCGAAGCCGAGAAGCGGTCGGCTGAGGAAGGCAAGCGCTTGGGTTGGGTCGAAAAGCAGCTGGTCGATCAAGATGCCATGCTCAAAGGCGAGCGAGACCGGAACCGGGCTGAGCTGTCCGCGGTGACCGCTCGTCTGGATCAAATCAACAGCCATATCGAGGCCATTCAGAAGAACGTTCTGGATGCGATGCAGAAAACTACCACCGGGCTCGCGCAAAAGGTCGATTCGCGCCTGGATGAACAGCAGAAGTTACTGCACGGGTTGGAGACCCGTTCCCAGAACGTCGCGCAGCTCGATGCCCAGAATAAGGTCTTGGGCGATCAGGTCGGGAAATTCAATCAGGCACTGGTCGACTTCAAGCAGGCGCTGGGAAGCTTAGGCGAACGCGTGGTGCAACAGGACCAGACCGTCAAGCATTTAGCCGCGACCCTGGAGCAGGATACCGTGGCTTTAAGCAAGCGGACCGATGCGCTGGCCGGGAAATTGGAGGCCGATAACAAAGTCACCGCCGACCACTTCAATGAGGTCAATCGGAGTGTCGCCTCGGTGGCAAAGGCGCTGGAAAATGCCGGCGGCAAATTTGTGTCCCGTGAGGACGACCATGAACGGCGCCTCGATGACACGACTCGAGAACTGACGCATGTGCAGGCACAGATTCAGACGCTGGACAAGAATCTCGAAAATCAACACGCGTTCCTGAAGCAGGTCGAGCAGCATTTGGTCGCCCTGCGAGCGAGCGCCACTCAGCGCAGCGAACCGGCTCCCGCCGTCGCCGAAGCGGCACCGCTTCCCCAGGCGATTCCGGCCCCGGTTCCACCCCCGGCCCCGGCGCAGACACAGGACTTCGCATCGTCATCGGCTATCACCCCCCGTGCGGAAAATCGTAGCGCGGCGCTGGTGGCGGATCGGGAGTCCTACGAACGGACTTTGACCCGTTTCAAGGATGGCGACTTGGATGGCGCCCGCCAAGGGTTTGCGGAGTTTCTCGTTCAGCATCCGCATTCGGACCTGGCCCCCAACGCGCGCTTTTGGTTGGGCGAGTCGTACTACGGGAAGAAGGATTACTCGCGGGCTATCGATGCCTATGATCAGGTGCAGTTGAATCATCCTGCCAGCGAAAAGGTGCCGGCCGCTCTCTTGAAAAAAGGGTATGCCTATCTGGCGCTGAAAGATCGGAAAAAGGCGGCGTCCGCTCTGAAACAAGTGATTGACCTGTATCCGAGGTCTCCAGAGGCCAATAAGGCCATGGATAAATTGAACCAACTAAAGGAGTCGCACTAACGATGAAGCTCCGATTCGCGGGGGCATTGCGGGTGAGTGCCATGCTGGCTTGCGGGCTGGTTGTGGCGGGCTGTGCAAAACATGCTGATTTCCTCGAAATCCGGGATCAGGTCTCCATCATGGCCCGGACTCAGGATCAGGAGCAGAAGCGGTTCGAGGCGATGCAGCGCCGGCTGGAATCGCTCGAGCGGGTGCGTGAGCCGGAAGGCGGGAAACTGCGTTTAGACGACGCCATGACCCGGCTTCAAAAGCTGGAAGGGCGGTTAGCGAAGGTAGAAGAGGCGCAGCTCGCTCAAGCGGCTGCTATCCGGTCTGATGCCGCTCTCGCAGAAGCCAGCCGCCAGGCGCGTATCTCGAAACCCTCAGGCCCGATTGAACCTCAAGCCATTGTGCCGGGTGTTCCGTCGATCACGCCGACCTCGGCGTTCAATCTGGCGTACAACGACTACCTCAACGGGAAGTTCGATTTGGCCGTCAGCGGGTTTCAGCACTTCATCAAGGATTTTCCCTCTACCTCGCTGACACCCAATGCCCATTACTGGCTCGGGGAGTCCTACTACGGTCAGAAGGATTATATCCGGGCCATACAGTCGTTTGAGCACGTGGTCAATGAGTACGCGGGAAATGAGAAGGTGCCGGCTGCCCTCTTTAAGCTCGGGCTCTCGGCGGCTGAAACCGGAGATACCGCAAAATCTCGCAAGTATCTCAAACGGGTCATTGAGGAGTACTCCACATCGGACGAAGCCAAGCTTGCGAAGACGAAGATGGCCGAGATTCGATGACCCTGAGGTGTTTGTCCGGTCTCCTCTCCGCTGAGTTATCCTCCCATCAACTCGCAGGGGGCGTCTCTTCCCATGGATATAGCCAGTAGCGTGGGAAAGATTCAGGTTCTCCCCAGTGATGTCATCGGACGCATCGCAGCCGGCGAAGTGGTTGAGCGCCCGGCTGCGGTAGTGAAAGAGCTCCTCGAAAACAGTCTCGACGCGGGCAGTAGCGCGATCACCGTCGAAATCAAAGACGGGGGCCTCGGATTGATTCGGGTCAGCGACGACGGCGAAGGCATGTCGCGTCGCGACGCCTCTCTGGCTTTCGAGCGACATGCTACCAGCAAGCTCCAATCGGATGACCAGCTCGGCGCGGTTCGTACGATGGGATTCCGCGGAGAAGCCCTGCCGAGCATTGCCGCCGTCTCGAAAGTCCGTCTGACGACTGTGGCCCGTCACGATCAGGTCGGCACACAGCTGTGGCTTACGGGAGGGACCCTCACTCGTGTAGAGGATGCGGCCGCGATCCCCGGAACGACGATCGAAGTGTCGGAGCTCTTTTTCAATACGCCGGCCCGCCGAAAATTTCTCAAGTCGACTACCACGGAGTTCTCCCACATCAGCCATGTGGTTCAGCAGGCCGCGTTAGCCTGGCCGCAGGTGTATATGCGGCTCGTACATAACGGATACGAAGTGTTTGCGCTGCCTGCCGTGTCCTCGCCGCGCGATCGCGTGCTCCAGGTGTATCGGGCAGCGTTCGGTGAGCGGGCCTTGGCTGTCGATGTCGAGCGCGATGGTCTGTTGCTGAAAGGGTTCATCATCGATCCCGTCCGGGCCCGCGCGGGACGGACGCCGCAGGAATTATTTGTCAATCGTCGGCCCATTAAGAACAGCACGGTGCAGCATGCCGTCATCGACGGCTATAGCTCGTTCCTGGCCAAGGGCCATGCACCGCTCTTCGTGTTGTTTCTGGATGTCGAGCCGCACCGCGTGGATGTGAATGTGCATCCCACGAAACGTGAGGTTCGGTTCGCCGATACCGAGCAGATCCACCAGCTGGTCCGCTCTGCCGTACGCCAGACGCT
>CAADGJ010000054.1 GCA_900696505.1 uncultured Nitrosospira sp. | reverse complement strand
TTGTCCAGCCTCTCGTCTTCCAAAAGTATTGATCCTCCTGCTGACCTGGGTGGTGGTTGCCGGTCTCTCCTGGGCAGACCTGGTTGGTTCTCAAGCAGAACCGACCGGGGCATTGGTCGATGCGCAGGTCGCGACCGAACCGGATTTGGACGAGTTGCGGGATGATGGCACGGCCATTTCCCTCACCGAAGAAGAACTTCCCGCCCGCCTTTCGCCACGGACCCCTCCCTTCTTTCAGATCGGCATTCCGTCCCCGGATGACCATTCGCTACCAACCCGATTGTTGCTCTCCAAACTGTCCGTCTATCGATTGTAACGCGTTCTCTTTCGCTTCAAGGTACGGTCCGGTGACTCCAACTTCGTGTGAGGACGAGGCGCCGGTTGTGTGATGCTTGCATTGGGAGCCCGGTGGGCACCGGAGCGAGCAGGGAAGGAACGGGACGTATGATCGATCGAATTGTCGGGGCGGCGTTAGCACAGCGCCTGATGGTGTGTTTCGCCGGTCTCGCGCTGTTGTTTGGGGGCCTCTACGCCTTTCACATTCTGGATGTCGTGGCCTATCCCGATCCATCGCCGCCGATGATCGAGGTCATCACGCAGTATCCGGGCTGGTCGGGCGAACAGATGGAGCGCGCGATTACGCTGCCCATCGAAATTGCTCTCCAGGGCATGCCGGGGCTGTCGGAGATTCGGTCGTTGTCGATTTTCGGATTGAGCGACGTCAAAGTCTATTTCGACTTCGGCACCGACTACTTTCGAGACCGGCAGGAAATTCTGAACCGTCTGCAACTCACCGTCCTGCCGCAAAATGTGCAACCCACCATTTCTCCCTGGTCGGCCATCGCCGAAATCTTTCGTTATGAATTGACCGGCGACCATGTGTCCCTCACCGATCTAAAGACCACGCAGGATTGGCAGATTCGCCGCGAGTTTAAGCGGGTGCCCGGCGTCATCGATGTGAGCACCTATGGCGGAACGACCAAGGAGTATCACGTCGAGTTAGATCCCGGGCAGCTCATGAGTTACAACGTGACGCTTGACCAGGTCATGGATGGCCTGGCCAAGAGCAACACCGATGTAGGCGGCAACTACCTCTCGATGGGGGAGCAAAGCTTCAACATCCGCGGCATGGGCCTGATCAAGAAACTCGAGGACATATCCAATACGGTCGTCACGCAGAAAGAAGGCACGCCGGTGTTCGTGCGCAATCTCGGGAAGACCAGCATCGGTTCCCGTGTGCGCCTGGGCAAAGTCGGCATCGATGATCGCGACGATGTTGTCGAAGGCGTCGTGTTGCTCCAGCGAGGCGCCAAGGCCTTGCCGGTGCTCGACAAGGTTCACGAGAAGGTGCAGGAGCTCAACGCCAGAAAGTTGCCCCAGGGCGTGGCGATCAAGACTTTTTACGACCGCACGGTACTCATCCATACCACCATTGAGACCGTCATCGATATTTTGATTGCGGGTGTCGTGCTGGTCTCGATCATTCTCTATGTGTTCCTGGGACATTTCCGGACCGCGATGATTGTCGCGCTGACCGTCCCCGTGGCCCTGCTCTTCACATTCGGGATGATGGTCCTCAGCGGGCAGTCGGCGAATTTGATCTCGTTGGGGGCGGTCGACTTTGGGATCATCGTCGATTCGACCCTCATCATGGTCGAAAGTATTTTCTATCATCTTGCGCATAAATCTTCGGCCGGTGTAACGGTGCCGATGCATGTCATGCGGGCGGCGCGGGAGGTCGGGCGTCCGATTTTCTTCGCCACGACGATCATCGTCATCGCTTTTTTGCCTCTCTTCACCATGACCGGGGTGCCGGGAAAAGTATTTGCGCCGATGTCCCTGACCTATGGCTTTGCGTTGACCGGTGCATTGCTGATGGCGTTCACCCTGGCGCCGGCATTGTGCTCGCTTCTGCTGACTGGACCGATCAAAGAGCGTGACACAGCGGTGGTGGAATTCTTGAGCCGCCGCTATATGGCTTTGCTGAATTGGGGGCTTCAACGCGAATGGTTGGTGATCGGCATCGCGATCGTGACGTTAGTCCTCGCCATGGCGGCCGTGCCCTTCATCGGCGGTGAGTTCATGCCTGCCCTGGAAGAAGGCAATATCTGGATGCGCACCACCTTCCCCGTGGACATTTCGTTCGAACAGGCGGCTCGCCTGGTGACGGACATTCGCGGCATCTTCAGGCAGTTTCCTGAGGTCATCAGTGCGGCCTCGCAATTAGGCCGACCCGACGACGGCACCGATCCCACCAGTTTCTTCAATGCCGAATTCCTGGTGACGTTGAAGCCGTTCAAGGAATGGCGGGCGGATGTGCCGACCAAAAAAGCCCTGGTCGATCAAATCGAGCAACGCCTCGCCGTGATTCCCGGTGTGACCTTCAACTTCTCCCAGGCGATTCAAGACAATGTGCAGGAGGCGATGTCAGGTGTGAAGGGAGAGAACGCCGTCAAACTGTACGGCAGCGATCTCCAGACGTTGGAGCAACTGGCCGCACAGATCGAGCTGGTCATGAAGGATGTGCATGGCGTGAAGGATCTGGGCGTGCTCCATCTGTTGGGGCAACCCAACCTGGTCATTGAGGTCAATCGCGAGGAATGCGCGCGCTACGGCCTCAAAGTGGGCGACGTCAACGATGTGGTGCAGGCGGCCATTGGCGGCCAGGCGGTCACGCAGATCTATGAAGGGGAACGCTGGTTTGATCTGGTGGTGCGGTTTCTCCCTGAGTTCCGGCGCGATATCGAATCGATCGGGAATATCGTCGTGAGTACTCCCGATGGGGCCAGGATTCCACTCAAGCAATTGGCCTCCATCACGGAACAGACGGGGGCGTTCATCGTGTACCGCGAAAATAACGAACGCTATATTCCGATTAAGTTCAGCGTTCGAGGCCGCGACCTGGAAGGCACGGTTCGAGAGGCGCAAGAGCGCATCGAGCAACAGGTGCCGCTCCCTGCCGGTTACCGGATCGAATGGCATGGGGAGTTCGATCAGTTGCAGGAGGAAAAGGCGCGTCTCGCCAAGATCGTGCCCATCACTCTGCTGCTCATTCTGTTTCTCGTCTACCTCGTGCTGAACAATGTGCGCGATGCCTTCCTTGTCCTCGCGGCGGTCCCCTTCTCTCTGGTCGGCGGTGTGCTGGCCTTGCTGGTCACCGGCACGCATTTCAGTATTTCGGCGGCAGTGGGATTCATTTCGCTCTTCGGTGTGGCGGTGCAGGGCGCCTTGATTCTGATCAGCCGGATGCAGGAACTGTTGCGGGAAGGGTATGAGATTCGCGACGCGATCATAAAAAGCGCGGAAGTCCGGATGCGGCCGGTGTTGATGACCTCCCTGGCTGCCGCCATCGGACTCCTGCCCGCAGCCATTGCCACCGGTATCGGTGCGCAGTCACAGCAACCCTTGGCAAGAGTGGTGGTGGGAGGGATGCTGACCTCAGCGGCACTCATTCTGTTAGTGCTGCCCGTGCTGTACCAATTGCTACACCGCTACCGGAAGCCATCGCGCTCGACCGGAGCGACAGCCTCTGCGGGAACAGCAAACCAGGGCCATGGTTCGCATGAATGAGGTATGGGGCCGGCGTGCGGCGACCATTGTGCTCAAGTTCTTCCGGAGCGCCTCATGAGCGATCGGCTTGAGGAATTGCGTCGGCCCGCACCACGAACCGCAAGGGGCCGCCGGTCGTGATCGCGTCGAAGGGAAAACAGGTGACCAATATAAGTTCCGCGCGTTCGTCGCTCGTCGCAATGCTGTCCCGCTGCGAATCCATGACCTGCCGCTCGGTGACTCTGTAGCGGCGGGTCGTTCCATCCATTCCCACGATCTCGAGCCGGTCGTCGGGTTGCAGTTCCTGCAAAAATTGGAAATGTGTGTCTCGGTGCCCGGCAAGCATCATCGTGCCTGTCTGCCCCGGCAGGGCACTTGACCCGACGTGACCAGGCCCGAAGGCCAACGTCCGTCCATGGGCGCCAGCCAGCACGATCAGATCCACAGACAGGCGTGGCATCCGCAAGCGTGCGATGGGCCAGGTGTCGGCCCAAGGCCAGGGTTTCGGCATGGCCTCTCCTTCCAGGGAACGGGTCCAGGCCCGCTGCAGCAGAAGCTGCGCGAGCCCGGCCTTGGCATACATCCATGATCCTTCCCAGACCTGCCACAGTCCGATGGCGAGAAGGCTTGCTATCAACCAGACCACTGGGCGTGACCGGTGCCAGGTTCCAGTCATGCGACCTCGTTCCGCAGTCTGCGGACCAGCGCCGCCAGCACGAGTGCTGACAATCCCAGCAGGAGTTGCAGCTGCCAGCCAGTGGCGGTCTTCGGCAGGGCGCTCAGCTGCATGTTGGCCAGGTTCGTTGTCTGCCCCGGCTCCGTTCCAGGAACATCGGTCGGTCGAGCCGGTGTCACATCGACAGCCACCAGACTGGTGTACTGGCTGACAAGGTGGTGGGCCAATGCCACTTCGATCACGGATGTTTTGGTGACCTCGGCACGGCCCTCTTTTGTGGCCTCATCCATCAGCGATGAGATTTTTTGCCACGCCCAATAGACGGAAAGCCCTCCTTGCGTCGCGGTTTGGTTCAACGAGACCGGAAGCGACCAGGGACGGCTCCCTACCTGCCCATGCAAGGTCGCGTGCGACGGCAGTGCATCGGCTTTCATGGCCAGCACAATCGGCTCACCTTCATACAGGTCGGCGATTCTCGCCGGATATTGTTCCAGCCCAGACCATCCGGCCTGATCGACGGAGACGTCCGTCAGCACCGGGCGTTCCAGTTTTCTGAACAGGCGCTCCAACTTCTGTTCGACCTCCTCCACTTTGCCGATATAGGTGAAGGTGCCTCGTCCGAATTCGGCAGCTTTTCGCATCAGGTGGCTATTGGGCGTGGACCCGATACCGATCGTGAACAGCCGTCTGGTGCCGACACGTTGGTGCAGCAGCTCGAACAATTCCTCTTCGTTCCCGACCTGGCCATCGGTCAATAAGATGATCTGTTGCAGTCTGGCGCTCTCTTGCGGGCTCTTGAGGGCTTGCCGCAGGGCCGGGAGCACTTCGGTCCCGCCATCGGCCGAGAGGCGCTCCGTATAGTGGATGGCCTGTTTGATGGTCGTGGTCGTCACCGGCTGAGGACCGGCAAACAGCGAGCGGACCGTATGGTTGAACTGGATGATGTTGAAGCGATCCTGCATGGAAAGCCGTGGCAGAGCTGCGGCCAAGGCGCGTTTCGCCTGGTCGATCGACGGGCCGGCCATGGACCCTGAGGTATCGATGATGAACGTAAGATCGCGAGGAACGCGCGGCGCCTTCTCGTCATGCTGCGTCGGGGGTGCGAGCATCAGCATCGCATAGGTCTGCCCATTCTTCTGCTCAGTAAAGACCGTCGCGATCGGCTCGGTGCGGGCCACGGGATGCCAGCTGAGCTGAAAGTCGCGATCGGCCGGCACTGCATCGGCCCGGAGCGTGACATGATAACCGCCCTCGGCATCCGGGATGCTAATGATGGGATGAAACGATGATTCCACCTTATCGATCGGGAAACCGGGATGAAGCGTCAATGAAAGGCTGAGGGGATTGATCGAGCCATAGCGGGGTGATTGTATCGGCGGGGTGATGCGCGAGGCGTCGGGGACGCGGTCTGTATCCAGCATCGTGCCGGATCCTGTGGGCACCTGCCCTTCGATAATGACCGGCGTGCCGGGGATGTAGCGCTGCCCCACCGCCATGGGAAAGCGTAGGTGAAACTGTTCGTCGTCATACCGGACGGTTTCCTGGTACTCGATTTCGATGGTGATGTGCTCGCCGGGTCCGATATTGGCTACGGAGGTCGTGAAGATATTCGGTCGTTCCTGATCCAACAGACTCGTTCGCTGTCCCTGTTGTTTGGCCTGTTCATAGACCTTCTTGGCTTCGGCCCGTTCTTTAATCTGTCCTTCGATGATCCGCTCGCCGACGTGCATCCGCAGGTGATCGACGGCAGCTGTTTCCGGGAGAGGGAAGACGTAGATGCCCTCAAGCCAGTCGCCTTTTCTGGTGCTGGGATTCGTAAATTCCTGACGGACCGTCGCGCGGGCGATGGTGCCGGTGACGGCAATGTGCACGTCGGTCTTGAGAACGGGAGCCGGGGTAAATCGACCGGCCTGGTCCGTGCGGAACAGCAGGGTCCCTTCCGTGCCCTCATTGATGCCCATGGTGGGAACGACTCCGGTACTCAACGTGACCGGCGATTCGGCCGAGCCGGCGTCCGTGGGAGGAGTTCCCACCCCAGAGGTGGCGAGTGCCATGCAGACCATCAGGATGCGTGCACATCTGTGTAGTCGAGCGCGGGGGAGAAAGAACCATTCATTCAGCATGCGATCCTCATATTGTTCGATGGAAGTTGTGCGTGGTTGCTGGTCCCTGGGAAAGACGAGGTCTTTCCCAGGGAGAGCTCGACGTCACGTTAGTTGCCGGTTGCTGATTCGACAGGACTGTCTGCCCCGTTGGAGGACGCGCCGACCCCAGTAGGGTTCTCGCTATCAGATTCGGCGGAAGCCGATTCCATCGACAGGTCGGTGGTCAGGGAGAATGAATCCGTGACTGGTTCGGTGATTACGGCAGGAATCACCATGTGCTCCTGGCCGATCTTGCGCATTTCCAGATGCACCCGTCGGTTCATCTGCCGGCAGGCATCGCTCTTGTCGATGCACAGGGCGCCTTCTTCACCCAGGCTCACGGTGCGGATGGCCGATTCCGGCACGCCCAGCGAGATGAGCTGCTGCTTGACCGTCTCGGCCCGCTTCATGCCAAGAATCTTGTTGAAGCTCATCGAACCCTGTTGGTCCGTATAACCTTGAAGCAACACGCCCCAATCCGGTTCGTTTTTCAGGAACTCTGCATGGCGCTGGAGGGAGGCCTTCCCGTCGTCGGTCAAGCCCTTGCGTCCGACTTCAAACTGGATGTCGTCGTGCAGGATCTCTGTGCTCCTGCTCGCCAGGGGGATTGTTTCGACGTGAGTGACCGGCATCGCGGCTCCCCCTGTCACCTTCTCGGTCGACTCCTTGAGAACCTGGGACACCTGGGCTACATCGAGCGCTTCAGACGATCGATTGCTATGGGCCGCTTCGTCCGCCTGGGAGTAGTACCAGAAGGCGGCGACGACTATGGTGAGGAACCCGACGAGACCGCTGAGGATATAGACGTCCTTCATGTCCCGATCCGGGCCGACGAGGGTGGGGGCGACTGGTCCTGCACTGACGGTAGCTATAGGGGATTTTTGCATGGTGCCTGCTCCTTGCATTGTTGAGCCGGATCGCTCCGGCCCGTTGGTTGTTGGTGAAGATTTGCCCGCTGCTGTCTTGCGGGGCCGGCCTGCCGATGGTCACCTCCTTCCTGCCGAACGCCCGCCGTTGGGCGGTGCATAGAGCAAGGCGGAGGCCAGCCGAATCGACGTCGCGGACGATCACGAAACCCTTGTGAAGCAAGGGGTTAGGTGAAACGCATCGATGCGTGGCCACCGCGATTCATGCGGGGACTAGCGGGGATGCGGGGCTATCCCCGCATGGAGACTGCGTGGTGGATCAAGCGGAATGAGGCGGAGATGCTTCGGTGATCCGGATGGACCTGACTCTTGCCTCTGGCGAGCGTCGCCTGCTAAAAGGGGCCGAGCCGGTTGTGCCTTGGTCGAAGTTTCGGATATCCCGCTCGATCTGCAGCAGCAACCAGCCTTCCTCCCATCACGTCGTCTTTGCACCCAGGTTCAACTCTTGGAGAGCATGAGCTCTCTCGAAGGGGAATCGGGTTGTATGGCTGTGCTTGTGATCGGTCCGGCGCCGATCCACGAATTTGTTTGAGAGGGATGAGGGCTGCTGTAAGATCGACCAAAATCCCCGGTGATCGCCTATGTCTCAATTCAGGCAGGGAGAATCGTTCGATGAAGAGGTTGTCCTCGTGGTTGTTGATGTCGTGGCTCCTCATGGGTTCGCTGGTTCAAGCAGCGGACTATCAATTGACCCTCGGTCAGGGAATCGACGTCTGTGAAGCCTGCAAACAGAATCTGGAACGAATGACGGTGCATCCTGCTTGCGAGCGGGAGTACAGCGCGCAATTTGATCTGGAGTCTCCGGCATGGAAACCCTTCGATGTGGCAGGACATCTCGAAGCCATGGAACAGGTGTTGTATTTCCTGACCGCCGGCAGCGAGTCAGGGAGAAACATTCCGGACGAAAGCCGATTTGAGGATACGCTGTGGAGAATCAGCACCAAGGACGAGCCCTGGGCCTATTGGGCGCAAGTGGATATCAATAATGATGGGAAGGCAGAACCGGTTCTCAAGCTCCATTCCTCACTGTGCCACGCTCGAAACGATGGATCGATTGGTCGGGCCTATTCGGCTCCCATCGTGGTCCTCACGGAAAATCTCAGCGGCATCGATCACGAATTGACGGATCTGGTTCTTCAAAATCCTCGCCAGGATGGACGGGCTGCCGGGGAAACCAATTACCAGTTGTACGGCGTGTTCCGCTACAAGGGGACGACCTATTTTGACCGTTGGGATGATGCGGGAAGCGGCGATCAGGCGGATCAATTTACGTTGAGTATCTACGCATCCACCGGGGATACGACTCGCAAACTCTGCCGGTTGAAGGAATTGCAAGCGAAGCGCTGGTTCCCCGGTTTGCCTTGCACGTCCCGTCAATGCCAGACCGCCAGGCCGCTCCCCGCTCACTACATCCCGTAGCGCGATCACTCCGGCGCGCCGGGTCACTTCGGCGCTCAACGGCTCTTCAATCGCCACAAGGAGGTCAACTCGGCTGCGCGGGCGGCGCGGAGAGGATCCGCCTGTTCGGAGGCGCGTGGATGAGTGGGCCGGATATCGGTCTTTCCCGCGACGACGAGCCCTGCCTGCTCGAAGGTGGCGAGGAGTTCGTTCCTGGATCTCAGTGCCAGATGTTCGGCGAGATCGGAGAGTAAGAGCCAGCCTTCTCCTCCCGGTTCCAAGTGGGCGGCTAGCCCATTCAAAAACCCGTACAGCATGCGGTTCTCGGGATCGTAGATCGCCTGCTCAAGGGGCGAGGTGGGCCGCGCCGGAACCCATGGCGGGTTGCAGACGACGAGCTGGGCTTTGCCCTCGGGGAACAGATTGGCTTGCCGCACCTCGACCTGATCGCTTAGCTCCAGTCGTTGAAGATTCTCACGGGCGCAGGCGAGGGCGCGAGGATCCTGGTCGGTCGCAATGATGCGCGGGACGCCACGGCGGGCCAAGATTGCCGCCAGTACCCCGGTACCCGTGCCGATATCAAACGCCAGCGTACAGGCAGGGAGCGGGGCGTCGGCCACCAGCGCCACATACTCGCTGCGTATCGGCGAAAACACTCCGTAGTGCGGATGGATGCGGTCGCCCAGGGCAGGGATGTCGATCCCGTTCTTTCGCCATTCGTGCGCGCTGATGACTCCGAGCAATTCCCGCAGTGAGACCAATGCACGAGCCGTCGCGGGGCCGTAGGCTTCGGTACAGGCTTCACGGAGATCGGGCGCACGACGGAGGCGGATTGCGTAATCATCTTCCAGAGTGATCAGAAGCATGCCCAGGATGCGGGCCCGGCGTGCTTGCGTCTGCCGATGAAAGTGAAAGGACTCCGTGGGAGAGGCGCCGGGTTTCGGAGGATGGCGGTCTGCGCGTCTGGCCATGGCAAGGAGCAATTGCCGCGCATTCTGGAAGTCGCCTCGCCAGAGCAATGCGGTGCCCTCGCAGGCCAAGCGATGGGCCGCATCGGCAGTCATGCGGTCGTCGGCGATCACCACACGTTTCGGGGGAGGCGCGCCCCATTCCGAGCGCCAATGCGCGGCGTATGACTGTCCTTCTTCTGTCCACGTTACCTGTGCCGGTTCAGTCATGCCTAGCTCCGCGCGCTATTGACGGAAATACTCCCTGCTGACGCCTGGGCGTCTGCGCCGACGCACCGAACGGTCTCATTGTGACAGAGTGAGGCGTTCGGATCATGCGGCAGAAAAATGTCGCCGCACCAAGACCTCGACGGATTTGAAGTGGCGCTCGGGCAGGTTTTTGAAACGCCGCTTGCAGTCGAGCAGGGCGTCGTCCACGTTTGTGAACGGAGCGATGGTCTCCATGAGGTGGCCATAGTAGTCCATCAATTTCAGCTCGACTGTCCGCAGGAGAGACGGGTCGCCCGCCAATGAGGCTGCGGCTTTGGCCTGGTCTCCGCTGGCATCCACGAGCGCTTGAAAGCAGAGCCCTTTGAGTCGTTGGGTCACCGTGCTGCGATCCCATCCGAGAGCCTTTGCCGTCGCTTGCATGTCGAAGCGCTGTTGACGCAATTGTTGTAAGACGGCGAGGTCGCCCGCAGGATCGGGCAACAGCGGCGCGGCACCGGATGTGCCGGTTTTCGGTGACGCTGGCCCGGACAGGCGGAGATCCGCCGCGGAGAGGATCGGACTGTCCGACAGCGCCATGGCCTGCTCCAGGCACTGCCGCAATTCCCGCACGTTGCCCGGCCAGGATTGTTGCATGAGCGTCGAGACTGCCTCTTCCGAAAGGCGCATCGATGATTGGTGGTTGTGGTTCGCAGCTTCGTGGAGATAGGCCTCTGCAATGAGGGGGATATCGTCCCGACGCTCCCGCAGGGGTGGCAGGTCCAGCACGAGGCCTTTGAGTCGGAAATACAAGTCTTCACGAAACCAGCCTTCCGAAACGCCACGCTGGAGATCCTTGTTCGTCGCCGCGACAATGCGAACGTCCACTGTGGTGGGGGTTGTGGCGCCGACTCGATAGAAGGAGCGATCCTGGAGCACGCGCAGCAGTTTGCTTTGATGGTCCAGCCGCAGGTCGCCGATTTCATCGAGAAAAATCGTCCCGAGATGTGCCAGTTCGAAATAGCCTTTGCGGTCCGCGTGCGCGCCGGTAAAACTGCCGCGGACATGCCCGAAGAGTTCACTCTCAAACAGTTCCGGTGAGATGGCCGCCATGTTGACGGCAATGAATGGCTTCGCCGCTCGTGGACTCAAACGGTGGATCGCGCGGGCGCAGAGTTCTTTGCCGGTTCCCGCCTCGCCTGTGATCAGGACGGTCACGGTCGTGCGTGCGCCTTTCTTCAGGTCGCGAAACATCGTGAGGATCGCCGGATTCCTGGTGATCATTCCTGCCTGCTCACATTCCCGGCGAAGCGCGTCCTGTTCCACGTTGCCCAGCGGCTCTGCCGTGATGGTTGCAGCCCGCATGCCCTGCAGCTGTTGTTCGAGCGCGGCCATCCGTTGCCGCGTCGCATCTTCCTGCGCCTGGGCCTCGGTAATCCTGAGTTGGAGTTCAGCAGCGAGCCTGCTCGATTCGGCTTCCTTGGAGGCTGAATGGGACATACTGGCGCGAGCGGATTCTAAATCCTCTTCCAGACTTTCCACGGCCGTTTCCCGGTAGATCAGGGCTTCCCGGACTGCCACGAGGTTCTGTTGAACCAGCAGCATGTCCTGTTCCAACAGCACCAGGCGTCTGGTCGCCATCATCTGGCCCAGGAGGCTGCCGACGACGAGTATCATGACGCTGGTGGTGACAGGAATGATGAACGGCAAGACCCAATGGGCGGTCGCCAGCATTGTCCAACTGACGGAGAGATAGAGCAGCAGCATGTTGGCGCCCAGGACCGGGCCTTTCCAATCCGTCCAGCGCAGGACCCCCCAGGCGGTGGTGAGGCCAAGCGCGAATGTGACGATGGCCCGTTGGAGCGGGGAAAGGTCCCGAATCCAGTCTTGCGTCAGCAGCGTGTGCAGCAGATGGGCTTGCAGCAGCATATCCGGTGCCTCTTCGCCGGTCGGCATCATGCGTTCCGGTTGAGGAGTCGGTTGAGTGAGGAACAGCACGGCTTTGCCGTTGACCAGGGCGCTGAGGCCCTCATTGTCCTTCCGGTCGATCATGCGGGTGAGATCCAACACAGAGAGGGTAGGGAAGACCGTGGGAAGCGGATGTCCGGCAACGTTGATGAGTAGCCGGCCGTAGCGGTCAACCGGGATGTCGATATCGCCTGTCGATCCACCCGCCATTCGCGCGTTGTGCAGATGTATTCGCCCCGATCGTCTTTCGAGTTGATTCGATTGGACTTGCCAGAAGGTCGTGGCCAATGAGAATCCCAAGGCCGGAAGTTCACCGGGGCCGTCGCCATGATACAGCGGCAACCGGCGGACCACGCGATCGGGGTCAAACGTCGGGTGCAGGGCGCTTCTTCCCGGTGTGAAGGGGGAGGACAGAGCCGCCGCCTCCTGATCTGAGACAGCCACCCCGATCGCTGGGTACGAGACGGTGCCGGCAGATTTCACCGCTTCCATCAGCAGGGCGTCACTGACGGCGCCTCCGAGATTGGGTGGGCTGGGAAGCTCGAGAGGAATATCCAGGCCGATCGAGGCGGCGCCGGCATCATGCAGGGCGGTAATGAGTCTTGCGGGGAGCGCCCGATCCCACGAACCGGTGCCGAACTGTTGATCGCTGGCCCGGTCTCTGACGATCAGGAGCAGGTTCGGGTCGGGCGCCGCTTGGACACGAAGGCGCATCCAGGTGTCATAGGGTGCCCATTCCAACGCCTGGCGCGTGGCCGGGGCCGGCGTCCATAGGATGTCGCTGAGGACGATCGCGGCCAGCGTCATCACCGCGGCTTGCAGCCAGATATTCCTGACGAACAGGCGGGTGGCGATTCGCATGGGGTGTCACGGACGAACCGATACTGAAATTGTCTGCTCGTTACGGCTTGGGAGGTTCAGCGGCGACGTCGTCGAGGATACGTTTGACGTCATCCTTCGGCAAACCCTTCAGATAGCTCTTGGCCTTGGCCTGATCGGGAGCCAGACCGAGCCCTTTTCCATAAATACGGGCCAGTGCCAGGCGGGAAGGAACGGCTCCATCGGCGGCAGTGGATTCCAGGTAACTCAAAATCCATTGGCCATGCGGCGGGAGTTGGCCGTCGAGTCCCTGTTCGTACAGTTGCACCAGCGTGGCATGGGCCATCTCGTTGAGGGCATAGGCTTCGCGCAGCAGGACCGGGAGGGCTTCGGCGGTGCGGCCCTGCTTCAGCAACGTCGTGCCGACGGTCTCCGTGGG
>CAADGJ010000053.1 GCA_900696505.1 uncultured Nitrosospira sp. | reverse complement strand
TCACACGTCGTTCAGACGTTGATGAATTCGATCGCCACCAAGCGAATCGCCCACGCCTTTCTCTTTTCGGGCACGCGTGGCGTCGGAAAAACGACGGTCGCGCGGATCCTGGCGAAGGCACTCAACTGCGAGCAGGGTCCGACCGGTTCCCCGTGTAACACCTGTGCGAATTGTCAGGAAATCACGCAGGGTACGTCGGTAGATGTCGTCGAAATCGACGGCGCGTCGAATACGAGCGTGGACGACGTGCGGGAAATTCGCGAGAATGTCAAGTTCACCCCGTTCCGAGGACAGTATCGTGTCTACATCATCGATGAAGTGCACATGCTCTCCAACTCGGCGTTCAACGCTTTGCTCAAAACTTTGGAAGAGCCTCCGTCCCACGTCGTGTTCATCTTCGCGACGACGGAAATTCACAAGATCCCCGCGACGATTCTCTCGCGCTGTCAACATTACAACTTTCGCCGGATTTCAAAGGCTGAGATTGTGCAGCGGCTGCGGCATGTGGCGGACCAGGATGGCTTGACCATCGAAGATCGAAGCTTGATGGCCCTGGCGCGTGCCAGCGAAGGTAGCATGCGCGATGGCCTCAGCTTGCTGGACCAAGTGATTGCGTTCGGTGGCAAGACGATTCGGCATCACGATCTTGAAACCCTGCTCGGCGCGGTTCCGCAGGAGCGGGTGCGGGCGATGGTTGAGGCCGTGATCGACCAGAACAGCGCCAAAGCCTTGCAGGTCATCGCCGGACTCTTGGATCAAGGCCACGACGTCCGCGCCTACTGCGCCGATCTGGTGGAGTATGTGCGGAATATGCTGGTCGCTGCCGTAGTGCCTGCAGGTCCGGAGTTGCGGGGACTGATCGAAGTGACCGATGAAGACCTGACGCAACTGGCTCGGGACGCAGAACAGTTTTCGGTGGAGCACCTCCAGGAATTATTTCGATTGTGGGCGGCGGCAGAGGATCATCTGCGGGTCAGCGCCCATCCCCGGTTTGTGCTGGAAACGGCTGCGGTTCGTGCGACTCGTCTCCTGCGCGCGCCTGAATCCCCGGCGGGGTTGCCGGGAGTGAATGTTCAGTCAAGTGCAACGCCTGTCGATCGGGCAACGGGAACTCGCACATCGATGTCATCATCGGAGAAGGTGGTGTCACCCAAACCCACGAAACGTGATACGGTGAAAAGCAGCTCTGACGCCGGAGACAAACCGGTTGTTCCGAGCGCATCGGCTCCGGCGCCGGCTCCTGTTGCGCGTCCTCGTGAAGCGGTGGTTCCATCCAGTCAGACTCCTGCTCCTTCCATTCCATCTGCGCAGGCCTCCGCGACCGCGCAGGTTCCGGTCGAGTCGGCGTCGCCAAAACCCGAACCCCCGTCTCACAGGGCAACCGCCTCACCCTCGGCAGAGATTAATTGGGAGGAGTTTCAAGAGGCCGTTTCGGGTCAGCATCCCAATATTGCGCCGTTTTTGGAAATGGGCCGGGTAGTGAAGATTGAAGGTGGATTGGTTACGTTGGGCTTTACCAAACAGGCGACGGTGGCGCGAGCCATGCTGGAGAAGGAAGACAATCTTCAGTCCCTGGCGGCGTTGGGAGAACGAATATACGGAACTGCCTTGCGTGTCCGAATTATCGAAGTGGCGGAGCAGGATCCGGAGGCCACCCCCACGATGAAGCAATTACGGGTTGCGAAGGAGCAGGAGCAGCGCGTCATCCTGACACAACAGGCGAAGGCGCATCCTCTCGTTAAACAAGCGCTGGAGATGTTCGGCGGAGAGTTGGCCGAGGTTCGCACGACAACTCCGGCACAGGAGGTACAGGAATGAAAAGTCCATTCGGGAATATGTCCAACATTTTGAAACAAGCACAGGCCATGCAGGAACAAATGGCTAAGGTGCAGGAGCAGGCTGCGACCAAGACGGTATCCGGGACCGCGGGTGGGGGCATTGTGACTGTGACCGTGAACGGCGCAATGGATCTGCTGAGCGTGAAGATCGATCCGGAAGTCGTGAAGTCTGGTGATGTCGATATGTTGCAGGATCTTGTTGTTGCGGCGGGTAACGATGCCTTGAAGAAATCACGCGATATGATGGCTGAGGAAATGAAAGCCGTCACGGGTGGAATGAAGATTCCTGGTCTGTTCTGATGCGATCGAGATTGTGTTGTGTCGAATGCGGGAGGCTATGGGCCTCTCGTGTGTGTGGCCTGGATGTGACGATGCGCTATGAGTATTGATCAGCAGGGACTGTTGGCAAAATTGGTTCGTGAGTTGGTGCGTTTGCCCGGAATCGGTCAGAAAAGCGCGCAACGGCTGGCGTTCCACCTGCTCAAGGCGGAGCGGGAAGATGCGTTGCGCTTGGCCGAAGCCATTCAAGCCGTGAAGGACGGACTCTCGTTTTGCCGCCAATGTCGCAATATCGCTGAGGGGGAGCTCTGTGAGTTCTGCCGGGATTCTAAGCGGGATCGCAGCAAGATTCTCGTGGTGGAAGAGCCGAGCACCCTGTATGCGATAGAGCGCGCCGGTGGGTACCGGGGTTTGTACCACGTCTTGCTCGGAGTCTTATCGCCATTGGATGGCGTCGGGCCATCCGATATTCGCGCGGAGGAATTGCTTGAGCGGGTCAAAGCCGGAGGTGTCGAAGAAGTCATCGTGGCCACCAATCCCACGATTGAAGGTGAGGCGACGGCGATCTACCTGACGCGACTCTTGAAGCCTCACCACGTCCGGGTCACGCGGATTGCCTATGGAATCCCCGTTGGGATGGACATCGAGTATGCGGATGAGGTGACGCTGGTGAAATCGATCGAAGGCCGACGAGATTTGTGACGCAGACGTCCCGCTGCCTTTGAGAGTGCCCAGTTGCGGATAATCCTCACCCTCGCCCCCACCCCAGACGAACCGATTGACCCCTCCGATTTGCGGCTGCTATAGTCGGAACTCGTTGGGCGGTCTGGCGGCGATACCGGCCTAGTAAACCGAGTATTCAATGAAGACTTCGGCGAAGAAATCCACTCCCACCCGAAAGAAACCTGCGAAGGCGAACGGGGTTAAGTATCCTGATATTCAGAAAGACCTCGAGGGCCAACGTGCCGCTATCCTTGCCGAAGCCGGAGTGGTGCTGACGAACCCTACCGGTCTGGAAGTGTTTCCGGATGTGAGCGACCAAGCCTCCGCCGAAGCGGATCAGCATTTCTCATTTCGCATTCGCGAACGGGAACGGAAACTCCTTAAGAAGATCGATGAAGCTTTGGGGCGGCTTGCCACGCATACCTACGGGATCTGCGAAGGTTGCCAGGGCGATATTCCCTATAAGCGACTGAAGGCGCGTCCGGTCACGACCTTGTGCATCGAATGCAAGACCAGTCAGGAAGAAGCAGAGAAGTCTCCCCGCTGATTCGGTTCTGTCCCCTTCGAATTCCTTTTGTGACACGCAGGATTTTGCCGCACAGCACCCGTTTCATTACTGGTGTTTGAGGGCTTTGACGCGTGATTGCGCCAGGGCTGAGCGATCCGCTTCTTCCGGAATGCCCTCAGTAAGCGCCAGATACGTCTCATATTCATTGATAGCGCGTCTGGGGTTAGCCTCCGCAATGGCCTCGGCCAGGTTGAACCGGGCAATGGCGTAATTCGGGCGCATCAGCACAGCTTTTTCGAAGGACGCGAGCGCGTTCTGCTTCTCGCCCAGCTTGCCATACACATAGCCCAGATTATTGACGACCTCCGGGGAGTTGGGACGTTGTGCCAGTGAGGCGAGCAGTTCGCGCTTGGCCTTTTCCAAGTCGCCGGCAGCTTCCCAGGATACACCCAGCCGGTGATGCAGTTCCGCTTGCCAGACCTGGCTGGTGAATCCTGAAGCGCTTGCCTTCTGGTAGGCATCGAGCGCGATGGTCTGATTTTTCGCTCCACAGTATGCGAGTTGTGCGGTTTGGCCTCGGGCGAATTGTTGGAGCGAGGCGAAAGGCTCCTTGTCTTCCGCGCCCTGCGTGTCGAGGTGTTGGCCACCGCTTTGCTGTCCCGTATCCCGCAGCCGATCGAGAAACTCTTTCCGGTAGGGAGAGAAGAGCTTCACGTACGGATCAATGGAAAAGGACGCAGCCAGAAGCTGCGGATTCTTTCGATCGCCCAGGACGAGATACCGGGTGGTGGTCTTCTCATCGCCCGTGTCATAGAGGGTGCTGGAGGCCATATTCTGACGATCCGCCAATTGAGCGACGGTCAGGTAGAACTCCAGGCTGGGTTTCAGTTGGGTCAGGGTATAGCGAAGCGTTTTGTACGGACCCAAGTCGAGTCCGGACCGAAAGATGAACAGCGTCCCGACCAGTGTCCCGTCTTCATCGAAGAAGTACGACTCTTCGCCCTTGGACAGGCTCTGTTCGGCCGAAAAGCGCAGCTCTTGCCCACTGCCCCACGCTTGGGTTTTCGGAACGATGCCAGGATGGTGCTCTTGGAACACCTTGCGGGTATCGCAAAGTTTCGTGGATTTCAGGAGGTCGAGGTCACTTTCCGATGGCGGAAGCGGCGCACGGGCTGGCGGCGGAGTTTCGCACCCTGTCAGCAGGGCGAACATGGTGAGCAGTGCAGGCAGCAGTGAGAGCCGACGGTGCATGGCCGGAATCGATGCCCCAGGTCAATGCCATATAGGATCGAGGAATAGAGCATACCTGAATGGCTGTAGAGATGCGACTGGCAGGCGGAGTAATGACAGGCTTCTCCTCGCCGCCGAGAAAAGATCCCGGCAGGCGAGGTGTGGAGCAGGTTACCGACGTTGCGAGTCGATCATAGAATCTTCGGCCGTGTAGCCGAAGAGGTACGGCGCATGTCTCGCAATGGCGTAGAGTGGCCGATTCACCGTGTAGTCTACGAGATGCCCGACCGGGTGGAGCACAAAGCCCAGCCATCGGTAAGGATTGTCGTTCGCCTGTGAGGCGGCCATGGGATCGGAATAGACCAGGGAGGTGCTGTCCATCGCGCTATAGATGCTGAGCGGCGCGTTGTAGTTCTGGTCCTGCGTCGCCACCTGATTGGTGGTGGAGCAGCCCGTGGTCAGAAGCAGTCCCAACATGATTGTGGCCAAAGTCCCGCGCATACCGTGCCTCTCTTTCTTCTATAGGAACATTCGAAGAGACGAAGTCTGTTCCTTGTGAGAAAAGTCTAGCGCAGGGTCCTGATTCTGTCCAGTTGGATGGCACCCTAGGTCGTCGTTCAAGCTGTCTCAGCTGATCGCTGTGGCAATTGACATAAAATATGAGCAGTTTCAAGTAGTTGAGAGATTCATTCGTCCGTAGTGATTACATGCGGTTTCGAGTGCGAGGTCATCGTTCCAAATGAATCCTGGGAGATGGCCTGTCCTCTCGTGTAACTGTCGGGCTTATCCTCATGTTCTAAGGGATTCCAAAGTCGTCTTGCATCAAGAAGCTACTTTTTGTAGTCCTCGTTGCTCTGATTAAGTGCATTCATCGCCCCTCCGCCGGCAAGCGCCTAATCGATTGCGCACAAGTCGCCGATGATGACGCAACGCTATGCGCATCATTACCCGGAAAGCCTGCGAGATGGAGTGGAGATTTTGGACCGACGGTCACACCGTGACACAAAAATGACCACAGTGTTGTAGGGATTGAGAGTGTTATTCGGAAGGGGTTGAAAAATTGGTGGGCGATACAGGTATCGAACCTGTGGCCTCTTCCGTGTGAAGGTGAAAAGGTAGATTTTTGAATTGCTCGTTGTTGCAATGGTTTCCCCACAAAACCTTTACATGTCATGCGGTTAAGAGCTTTCTATCGCTTCTACTGCGTACAGGAGACTTTAAGGTTTTGGATAATTTCTGACACAAAAATGACCACAGTGGATTGGCCTCGGAAGACAGGATCATTAACCAGCGGGGATGGTCAAAAAATCGGGTAGTCCGAACAGACTAGCAATGAACGACGGTCGAGCCGCTCGCAAAATCGCCGACCGCTGACTACAGAGCCGTATCACCATGGTATACTGCCTGCGGATACACTGGATGCGCTGCCGATGAAAGCCGTGAAGTACACCAAAGAAGGCGTCGTGATTCCCTCCTCATGGATGAAGGGGTGGGGAAAAGCCGTCGTGGCGCATCGCGACTCCGACATCCTGATCTTGGAGTCCCCGGCCAGAGCGGCGAGTCGCAAGAAGCTGGTCCGTATGGTCAGCAAGCTCCGCCGCGCCACCCGCGAACTGGGCGTCACCCCCGAACAGATTGCCGCTGAGGTTGCAGCGGTTCGGCGCGAGCGTGCGCGTCGTTCTTGATACCAATATTTTCGTGTCCGGCCTGTTGTCCGCCGCAGGGCCTCCTGCCCGGATCATTCAGGCTGTCTTACAGCGCCGCCTCATCCCCGTCATGAGCTCTGATACCTTCGCGGAACTGGAAGCCGTCCTGCGACGCCCCAAACTCCAACGAGCTTTTACCCGAGCCGGGGTGAATATCACGAGCTTTCTGGAAACAATTCAAGCCGAAGTGCAGATCGTCGATCCCCATCCCACCAATACCCCTCTGCGGGATGCGCATGATCGACCATTCCTCGATCTCATGGCGACCATACCCCCGCCTCAATACTTCGTCACCGGAGATAAAGATTTCGAGGCCTCGCACTACAGCGGAGTGCCGGTTATTTCAGCCGCTGAGTTTGCCCGCCTGCTCACACATCGCTAGTGGAATCTTGTCTTGTTCACAATGCGAAGCTACGTGCGCCGTTGCTTCGATCTCCGCCGGCAGCGAGGTATTCAGCGTCCATTCGGACTACCGTAATTGGGTGAATCGCCGTGAGAGCTCGGAAGGGCCTGTCTGGCGAAGCGTGCCTGCTGGCTGTAGGCATAACCGCCGCGGGCCGCCAAGCAAGTCGAAGCCAAGAACAATCTGTGAGCATACGAGAGAACAATCTCGTTCACGCACGAGCACGAGGCTCGTTGACAAAGAAAATCTGCACCACATAGAACAAAACCCGACGGCGGACAGGCGGACGGGACACCGGCTCTGTACCTCGGCCAGGGTAAGCGTCCGCCCGTAGACTCGCACTATGTCGAGCTCACCCTTAAAATGCCCGCCCCCACCTGCCGTGTTCGGGTCTTGCCGTTGCCCCAGATACTGCTGGTTCACATTGAAGAGGATCCCACTCAAGGTCGCCGGGCCGAAGACGGCGGTCAGGCTGACGGCCTGCCCATTCACCCAGATCTGCGCCGTGCCCGCAGCCACATGTTGCCATTGGTCGAAGGTGATCACACTCGCGGTGGAGCGGAACGTGGAGCCGGACACGGTGGGGCTTATGGTCGTCCGGACCGTCAGCTGAAACCGGCCGTCTTGGAGAAGCGCCACGGATTTCATGCTTCCAGGTCACTGGAACTGTTCCAGGAGAGTGAGATTAGTAGCAGCAAAGAAGAGAGCTAGGGAAGCTGCTCCATATAGAAATACCTGGGAGAACGGCCAAAACCACCATAAGAGTAATTCCAGGACATGGAGCCCAATGCAGAAAAAAAAAGGGAGACTCGCTACCCCATGGCCTATCATTGAAACCCTTTGGCTCCAGTATCGATAGGCGGCCGCTAATACCCCCAGGGGATAGCCGACAAACCCAATGGTGATCAGTACCAGAGAACCAGCCTGGAATGATTTTTCAGAATCAGGCCACGACTCAAAGATATCAAAGAGGCCTACCCCAAGAAAGTACAAACCGAGGCCTACAGTCACACTCGCTAAGACCCACACGGAGGCACCTCGAAACATTATCCCTCGCCTCAACAGGAAAATGCTGAAGCAGAGCATGGCAAGGGGAATACCGTCCGCTAGACCTACAATTTTGCCGCGAAATGGTTCGCCAGGATCCCCCTGATAAAATGTGAGGTATATGTAGCGTAATGCCTCCCCTAAGAAGCCGACGGCAAGGAATAACCATACCCATGCCAAGAGATGATTCGTTGTCGGTTTTCTCATTGATCCCCCTTGGCGGGCAGATAGCAATATTGCGTTAACTCACCACCACGGCTTTGTCCTCCAGTCGACCGGACCGCCCAAAATAGAAATATCCGTGCACAGTCCCATCGACAAACACAAGGATTTTGCTTCCCCGTTTGCCTGTCGGCAACAGACGAAGTTCGGATGGCCGAGAATCGCCTAATGTTTCCAGCGTGCGAAACTCTGCAACAGGAGCGGAATTGGAAGAGGCAAAATACTGGTAGGTTCCATGCTCTTGCTCAAAGACGATACGCCCGGTTGGCTCTCCTAGCTGTTTTTTGAGATCCTCTTCAGTGATCCCCGCAGCGATCGATTGGAATTTCTTTTGAGCCTTGACTTCGTCAGGGAGATACACCGTCCCATCGCAAGACAGAAGCATAGCAAAAACGAATACAACGCCAATGCTCGCGAGAAAACGGGGCAACTTAACCATGCTCCTCCCTTCTCCCTCTGATCCTATCCCACAACGCTGAGAATGCCTTCCAAACTTTTTTATCGCGCACCAACCAAAAACGAGCCCATTTCTGTTTGCTCGATATTCCGGCTCTGAACGATGCTCACAATTGCCGCTCTGAGCGCACGAAAACGCACATATGCCTCCTTATGCTCACTTCCTTTTGAGTCGTCGCTGCCTCAAAATCTGTCCTCTCCTGTCCCCTCGTGACCCCTAGTGGCCTCTTCCGGGGCCTTTGCTTCGGTCCGGTGATTCGCCTAGGGTGAGACGAACGGGAACAGACCTCAACAGGAGGGAATCATGTCCGAGTTGGAGCGCGTCACAGAGCAACACCGTCATCCGCTACCGGGAGACAACGCCGGTCCGCGCCGCATGCCGCCAGGCTGCGGGGCGGAGCGGAATGGCCCCCGTCTTGGTAACACGGGGGCGCTACCCACAGCGCTCCGTACAGGAGTTCGATAGAGTCCATGGATTCTGGCTTCACCCTCACGATTGATTGGTTGGCCTTCACGGTCCTGGCCAGTAACCCCCAAGAGACCATGAAGGTCCTCGGTGGCGATTGGAGTAAGGCTAAAGGAGGGTTCCGAGGGTATCCCTTGTCCTGGATGCGGGCTGACGGCCTGCGCGGCGTCGGCAAACTGGGCACCAATGCCCCTCGTCGCCCGAATGAAATCCATGTGGACTTGTCGGGCGGCCTGGCGTCCGCCCTGACACTGGATCAGATTCGAACCCTGCTCAAGTGGGTCCATGCCCAGCAAGGCCATGTCACGCGCATTGATTGTGCCCTGGATGACCGAGCCGGCACGGTGCCGGTCTCGACCATCCGGGAAGCAGTATCGGCTGGCCAATGTGTGACGCGTGCCGCACAGGTTCGGCATATCGTGTCCAACCTGACGCATGGGACCGGAGCCACGACAGGCGAGACGATGTATTTTGGCAGTCCTCAGAGTCAGACCTTGTTGCGCATCTACGACAAACGGCTCGAACTCAGGAGTAAGGGGCAAGAGAACTGGCAGGAGTACGGGACTCGATGGGAACTAGAACTCAAGAAGGACCGCGCCGAACAATGCGCGAGAGCACTGGCAACGTTAGACGAAGCCGATTGGAAGGAATTGGTGATTGGCTTACTCCGCTCCTATGTGGACTTCCGACAGATCACCAAAGAGACAGAATACGAAGAACGATACCGGGCTCCCGTGCTGGAGTGGTACGCCCTCCTGACGGAGGGATTTCAGAAGGGGCGATTGGCCCAGGAGAAGCAGGTGCAGACCCTGCAAAACGTGAAACGATGGGTGAGTGACACCCTGACGCCGATGTTGGCGGTTATTTGCGCCACCCCTGGAGGGGAAGAATGGCTACTGAACGAAATTGGCAGGGGCATTGCTCGGTGGAACGACCGACACCGCAATTTGCTCAAGCAACCACCCACTCGGTTTCACCGGTCTGCCGGCGGTCACGCGGGCAGCCCATGTTAGGGGGACTGGGGGTGTCGAGAGGCTCCCCCGGTGATCTGTACCATGCTTACCGTCAAAGAGCTCTCGGCTTGGCTCAACATCAAGCCGTCCACACTCTACCTTTGGGTCTCACAGAACAAAATTCCCTGCCGTCGTATTCACGGCCTCGTCCGCTTTGAACCTGAGGCGATCCAGGCCTGGCTCAATGGCTTTTCTTCCACATCTCCTCACAGTCCTCCTCGCCTGCTCCGGCATCACATCGACGACGTAGACCACCTCATTGAAGCGGCCAAACGTGCCGTCTATACTCCTCGCCACGGGGAAACCAGACCAACAGCGAGCCCTCTTGGAAAGGAGCGTAACGATGGGG
>CAADGJ010000052.1 GCA_900696505.1 uncultured Nitrosospira sp. | reverse complement strand
TTCAACAACGACGGCACCGCTCTTTACGAAGCCATGGCGGCCCTGTTTATCGCGCAAATGATCGGGATCGATCTGAGCATGCACCAACAAGTGATGATCGTCCTGACGAGCATCATTGCCTCGGTCGGCGCAGCCGGTATTCCCGAGGCAGGTCTTGTCACCATGACGATGGTCTTCACGGCCGTCGGCCTCCCCGTCCAGTTTATTCCCGTCCTGCTCACGGTGGATTGGTTTCTCGATCGCTGCCGGACGGCGATCAATGTCATGGGTGACATGAATGTGAGTTGCCTGCTGGATGGAAAGCAGAAAGGATGAATCAGCGCAAACTCTGACGAAGGATCAACGTCGCTGCGCGCGCGGTGCGTTCTGCACTCGCTCCGAGGTATGTTTCGATGGCCACAAGGTCTTCAGCGCGAGCCCCGCTCCGACGAGCGCGACCCCTGTCAGCATGGGATGCAGGGATGCGGTGGTGTAGAGACTCGATTCCGACACATGGCCCTGATAGTCGCCTCGCTCCCGCAAATCCCCGGACGGGCGGTCCAAGGCGTTGTCCCGGCGAGGCCTGGCGGGGGGACGATCCGACTGTTGTTGTCGGGCAAACAATGTTTCCATCAACAGATCGGCCAGCCTGGGTGCGTAGTAGCCCATCATGCCGATGCCTTTCCCGCCGGCCCCGACGTAGACATGGCGCTCTCTGTTCTCGGCGCAGTAAAGAATCGTCTTCGCCACCGTTTCGGGTGAGTAGACAGGCGGCGGATTCGTGGGTTCCATCTTCATGTAATTTTTGGCGTGCTGCGAATAGGGCGTCGCAATGGCGCCCGGTTGAATGAGGGTGACGGAGATCGGAATATGATCCATCTCCACTTCCATGCGGAGCGCATCGGTAAATGCTTTCACGGCATGCTTGGAGGCGGAATACATCCCCTGCAATACCAGGGCGCGGTCCGAGAGCGTACTGCCCACGTTAATGATCGACCCGGCCTGATCGTGCGATTTGAAGTACCGCGCCGCTTCCAGTGATCCGTACACCAATCCCCAGAAATTGGTCTCGAACAATCGCCGCATATCTTCGATCGGTTCATCCAGGAGCCGTCCGTACATCGACACGCCCGCGTTATTGATCCAGGTGTCGAACCCTCCGAACATCTGTCGCGCAACACGTGATATCCGTTGCACATCGGCGGCCTTTCCCACGTCTGCCGTCACGGTCACGGCCCGATGCTGTCCCTGTGACAGTTCCCGCTCCAGTTCAATCAGCGCTCCTTCAGTTCGACCGGCCAGAACGAGTCGCGCCCCTCGTCGAGCCGCCATCCGCGCGGTGGTCAGGCCGATGCCGGATGTCGCCCCGGTGATGACGATGATTTGCTGACGAAGTGGTTTGAGCGAAAAGGCCATCATGAGAGTTCCTTTCTCTCGTTGTGTCGGTATGCCGATCGCGTGCTGGCGTCTGTGTGGAAGGTCTCTGCGTGGATTGAGAACAGGTCGCAAAAGGTAGGCCGAACCCGCCATCTATCCGACGCTATTCTACGCATTCTTTACGTAAGGCCGACTGGTAATACCCCTGGAATCGCGAGAAACGGCGAACGTCGTTGCAGGTGTGGCTGAGGAGACCTGAACCATCCCTTTGTAGGAGTTCATCCATCGGAGTGATCGACCTCAGATACGTCGGGGCGGGCGTCAGCGCATCTCAGGGTCTGGATTGCTCCATTGACTCAATTGGTACGCAGGAGTAGGGTTTCATCGCTCTTCCGACCGACCTTTCACAGGCTTGAGTAGTGACCGTACATGCCGCTCTGCCAGCCGGATCTTTCATTATTCAGGAGGAACAGGCCTATGTGGAGATCACGTATAGCACCTGCTGCACTCGCCGTGGCGCTGATGGGCCCGCTTTCAGTCCTTGCGGAAGAACCTCCCGCCAATCCAAAATCCCTTGCCGAACAACTCGTCGATGCCTTCAACGGGGTCTTCGGTGTCCATCCCGGGATGCGCGCTAATCACCCGAAGGGGATCGTCCTGGAAGGCACGTTCACGCCCACCGCATCGGCAGCCTCCGTCAGCAAGGCAGCTCACCTGCAAAAGAAGAAAACTGCTGTTCCGGTGACGGTGCGGTTCTCTGCCGGTTCCGGGCAACCGTCCGTTCCGGACACCAGCCAGATGCCTCGAGGGATGGCCGTCAAATTTTCCCTGCCCGACGGATCCAAGACGGATCTCGTCGTCCTTTCTTTCAACGGATTTCCTGTGGCCACGGCGGAAGAGTTCAGAGACTTTCTTCTCGCGGTCGGGGCAAGCGGACCCGATGCCCCTAAACCCACTCCCATCGAGCAGTTCCTAGCGACGCATCCGGCGGCTAAACATTTCGTGGAGAGCCCGAAGCCTCAGCCGGTCAGTTATGCCACTCTGCCCTATTTCGGCATCAACGCGTTCAAATTCACGAATGCGAAAGGGCACGTCACATTCGGTCGCTACCAGCTTCGCCCCGTGGCGGGTGAGCACTTTCTCACCCAGGAACAACTCAACGCGATGGACCCGGATTATCTGAGCGCGGAGATTCGCGAACGATTGCGCCGTGGCCCTGCCAAGTTCACGCTCCTCCTGCAAGTGGCGGAAAAGGGCGACAAGATCGACGATCCCTCGATCGCATGGCCGGACAACCGGAAACAGATCGAGTTGGGTACAATCAGCATCACCAAGACGGTAGCCGATAGTCAGGCTGCCGAGAAGAAGCTGCTTTTCATGCCGGGAGCGTTGGTCCCCGGTATCGAAGCAGCCGATCCGATGATTGTCGCTCGTTCCGCCTCGTATGTCGTGTCCCTGTCACGGCGGGCCCAGGCGCAATGAGGCTAGCGAAACACTCGATGGACCGCGGCCCTGTCGGAAAACGGCGCGCAGTACAACCAGCTAACACACCGACGTGGTGATGGCACGCTGGTCCCGGGTATGGCTGAGCCCTGAAGGACTGTGGGTGATGATCAGTCTCGCGGCGTATGTCGCCGCCGCAATGAATCAACCGTCGACGCCGGCGGGGAACGACTTCCTTGAAACGCTCTGGGTAGCCATTCCATTGGTCGGCATTCCCCTCACGTTCGCGACGACATTCTTGCCCGGAGGCGCAGGCTGGTGGTGGCTGGCCCG
>CAADGJ010000051.1 GCA_900696505.1 uncultured Nitrosospira sp. | reverse complement strand
ATGAGCCGTGAACTGCTCTGGCGTGGATTTCCGACCGATCAACGCGGCACCTACTTCCGACAATTCTGGGACGCCGGCGGCGAGGAGCTGCCCACGACCGACGCAGAGCGCGAAGCCCGTTTCGACATCACACAAATCACCACATGGGCGGCGGACAGCCGTCTCGGTTCGCACAGCGCACGAGGCGCAGCGGTCGGCCAGATGGTGCTGCTCATCCGCGGTGACCTCCTGCGCCGTTATCCCCGCGCGATGGTCTATGCTCTTGAAAGCGTCTGGTCTGCCGACGGCACCAGGCGTGAGCTGGGCACAACGGAACGCTATCCGATTTTTCGCGCGACGCAATCACCGGACATCACCATGCTCGGGTTTCAGCTGACCGAAACGGACGTTCGCGGAGCCGACAACAAGGCCGGAGGACATCCCGGTTGGTTCTTCGTGCTGCAGGAACAACCGACGGAACCGCGATTCGGCCTGGACGTCGCCACGACGTATGGCGGGACGCCCGCCCATTGGTCCGATGTGACGTGGGGAAACCTGGCGGCGAATGAAGCCGCGCTCAAACAGATCGTGTATGTGCCGATCGACGGTCTGCTCAAAAACGCCGTCGTGGATCAGATTGCCTGGGGAAAGAACTCGGCGCAGATGGCGACCATCACCAGACAGCCCCCGTTCCGCGTGGCGGTCCATGCCAGAACCTGGCTGTCTGGCCGGCAGTAACGGCGGAAAGAGGCGAGACCATGCCCTACTTGGCACAAGAAACCACCCGACTCCAGACGGCGCTGCAGGCCGTGGCTGCACAGCAGGCCGCGCTGACGACTCAACTCACGACCCAGCAGCAGGCCGTGACGGCGGCCCAGGCCCAACGCACGAACGCACAGAGCGGCGTCACGCAAGCGCAGGCGCGCGTCGCACCGTTACAGGCAGCCGCTGCCGCAGCCGACGCCAAGGTCGCAGAAGCGCAACAGGATCTGCTCGATGGGTCGGAACCGCCGCAAGGCATCCCCCCGGCCACGTGGAGGGCGCGCCTGGCCGCGCTGCGAAAACAACTTGCCCTAGCCCAGACGGCTGCAACCGCAGCCCATGCGAAAGTGACCGAGGCGCAGCAGGGCGTTGCGCAGGCTCAGGCGCAAGTGCAGGCTGCGGATCGCCAGATTGCCGCGGCAACAGCTGCGGTGCAAGCCACGCAAGCGGCGATCGCGGCGTTTCAGCCTCGCCGGCAGGAACTGCAATCGGCCCTCAGTGAGATCGAGCGCATGAATGTGGAGATCACGCGCGACCCGATGGCAAGAGCCACACTGCAACAGGTGGCGGCACAGCTCTCGGCCCGCACCGGGACATTGGAAGAATCACTGCTGGTGACGCGCTTCGAGTTGGAGGATGCGGAGGCGCTCCTTGCCAGCTCGATCACCAGACGGAATGAACTGACGACACTCCTGGCCAACCTGGCCACGCAGATTCCGGAAGCGGAGGCGCAGGCAGCGGCAGCCCAAGAAGCGCTGGCGGCCGCCGAAGCGGAAGTCACGACCTTGTTACAGGATGGGCCACTCGGTTGATGAAAGGACCAACGCAGTGAGACCGATCGACGAAGGATCAGATATCCCTACGCGGGTGCCCCCGGCGGTGCTCAGGGCCTGGGCGACCAGACTCCAGCAATTGCAGTTGGCGCACGACCGGGCGGTTGCCCGGGCGCAAGCCGCGCAACGGCGGGCGGCCCTGCTCATCCGGCAACGGGCGCTGTATCAGGCCGAGTTGAGCCAGGTGAATGCACAAATCACGGCGACGCAAGACACCGTCACGCGCAAGCGCGCCGAGGTGGCCGCATTGTCGGCGCAGGTCGACGAGTATCGCGCCGCCCGTGATGCCGCGACGGCCCGCCTTCTTGGTACGGATCGCCTCAGCGGGACAGTCGCAACCGGCCATCCCTTGCTGCTGTTCCCGGTGCGCGTGGAAACCAGATTTGCAGCGAGACGCACGGGGCCGGGGACCGATCTGTTGCTCCGCGTCTATCCCGACGATATTCATCTCGACAGCCACGAACCGGCGTTGACGGAGGAAGAGGAACGCCGCGGCAAGGAATTCTGGGCCCATGTGGCCGCCACCCCGGCAAGCGCGGACCGGCAGGAACAGATCAGGCAGGGCTGGCAACGACTGACCGAACAATTCGGCACGCCACGCGCCGCCTGGATCGCTCATGTGCTCGATCCCGCGCAAGGCGGAACGGTCACCCGCCGGGACGACAGCTGGACGCGCGCGCCACGCACACAAGTCTTGCCGGATCGCTGGGTCGCCATCGGCTATCGCAACGATGCCGCGCGCCTCACCGCCTGGGGCAATCCAATTCCTGAGACCGTGGCGGTCGGCCCGGACCCGCGTAGCACCGGCCCCGTCGCCGGCGATGGGTTGCCTCCCGTCGACGAAGGCATGAAGTGGATCACGGATTTCGACACAGCCGAATCGATCGGGATGGGTCTACGTATCCCTCTCACAGACGAAGACGCGCAGGCGGGGTTTGACCGCATTGTGGTCCTTGGCCTCAAGGCAGCATGGGACGCGGCGACCACGGCAAACAAATTAGGCCAACTCCTCGACGCGCATCACTACACCGGTGGCCTGGCCCTTGTGGAACAACAGGTGCCCACGAACAACACGGCGGAAGCCTCTGCCGGATATCGCTCGACCGGGCGCGACGCCGCCGACAGCATGCGCGTCGAGTTGGGCGCTTCTTTGATCCAATCCGGGTCCGATGGCGACCTGCTGACGAAGACCCTGGGCCTCCCTGCGTCCGTCTTTGCCCACATTCGCGGTGCCGATGGAGCGGAACAGCGCCGGGCTTCGCTCATGCAATCAGCCCTGCTTGCGATCTGCGACAGTCCGCTATTGCGGCAACTCCTCAACGCAACCGGAGCGGACCTGTTGCGTGAGCATGTCGCGAAGCACGTCCGCGCTCGCGGGCCCCTCCCCGTCCTGCGAGTCGAGAACCAGCCCTATGGCCTACTGCCGGTGGCGGCTCTCGACCGGTGGATATCGACGACCGATCAGGATCCGGATAAGGCGCTGGCCGCCTGGTGGCGCGCCCAGCGGCTGACACGTCGCCGCCAGATTCCGCAGGCTCTTCAGACCACGGTGGAATCCAACCCCGT
>CAADGJ010000050.1 GCA_900696505.1 uncultured Nitrosospira sp. | reverse complement strand
GCTCCCCAAAATGATGACCTGAATGCGATGCCAGGTTGGGAGTGCTCCGAAGGACAAAATCGTAAGGTCTGACATGGGTGATGTCAGACCCTATGTCGCATTTGGTACCTTTGTTGGAATTTAACCTTTCCACGCGGATCATTACCGCGTGGGTTGATGCCTCACTTCAATCTCTCGAAGACTTTGCGTATAGGGCGCACACATCTCTTTCGCCTTGGGTGGTTCATCCTGATATTTTGCCAAACACAGCCGATAGGCCCTCAGGATTTCAGCTTTTTCATCCTGAATATCCGCGGTTGACTTCAATACCCGATACTCCTCGTAATAGTGACAGCCTGCGGAGACTCCCAGAGCAATCATCAGGGGGAGGAAGATTATCCACGATCGCATAGGCCACCATGCAGGAAATACAAAAAAGGACCTGGAACCTCTTCGGCTCTCAAGTCCTTCATCAGATTCATCTGTGACAACTGACGGGGAAGTTTGGAGCGGGCGATGGGATTTGAACCCACGACAACTTGCTTGGGAAGCAAGGACTCTACCACTGAGCTACGCCCGCTCACTGTATTGCATCCTACGCGGGCGCTGATTCCAAGTCAAGAACGCGCACCTACTTGGCTCGCTCAACCAGGGCAAATTTTCTCCGGCCGACTTTCATTTGATACTGCCGTCCGGCATCGAGAGTGATCACGACGTTGGCATCGTTCTGTTTTTTCTGGTCGAACTCCACTCCGCCTTGAATCACCAGCCGGCGGGCTTCGCTCTTGCTCGTCACCAGGCCCGTCTTGGCCACGAGATCGACCAGCCCGATTGACCGCCCGTCTTTCAAATCCTGCTCCGTCAACACCAGCCGGACATCGGGTTCTTCGGGAAACTCCCGCTCTGAAAACTTCTGTTGAAACGCCCCACGCGCCTGCTTCCCCGCTTCGTCACCGTGATAGCGGGCCACAATCAGTTCGGCCAGCGACTGCTTGGCTTCCATCGGATGCAACGCCTTCACCCGCTCCAGATCTTCCGTCGTGAGCAATTCGTAATACCGCAGCATCAACGCATCGCTGATCGACATCACTTTGCCGAACATATCCTCCGGCTTATCTTCGAGCGCGATGTAGTTCCCGACGCTCTTGCTCATCTTCTTGATCCCGTCGGTCCCTTCCAGCAACGGCATCGTGATCACGACCTGCGACTCCTGCCCGAAGTCGCGCTGCAGTTCCCGTCCGACCAGCAGATTAAACTTCTGGTCGGTCCCGCCCAGTTCCACGTCCGCTTTCATCGCGACCGAGTCGTAGCCCTGCACCAGCGGATAGAGGAACTCGTGGACGCTGATCGGCTTCTGCTCGTGAAAGCGCTTGTGAAAATCGTCGCGCTCCATCATCCGCGCCACGCGATAATGCGCCGCCAGCTGAATCAAGCCCTCGGCTGTCATTGCGCCCATCCAGGTACTGTTGAATTGAATGACGGTCTTCTGCGGATCGAGAATCTTGAAGATCTGCCGCTGGTAGGTTTTGGCGTTCTCCTGCACCTGCTCTTTGGTCAAGGCGCGGCGAGTTTCCGACACACCGGTGGGATCGCCGATCATGCCCGTGAAATCGCCGATGAGAAAGAGCACTTGATGCCCGAGATCCTGAAAATGCTTCAGCTTGTGGATCAAGACCGTGTGGCCGAGATGCAGGTCCGGGGCCGTCGGATCGAAGCCCGCCTTCACACGCAGAGGGCGGTTTTCCTTCAACGAGCACGCCAGCTTCGTCTCCAGCTCCGCCCGCTGAATAACCTCCACCGTTCCTCGAAGAATGAGATCAAGCTGCCGACTCAATTCACTCATATCGGCCCTTTCTTTCCCTCATCCTGCGTGGACGATGCCCCCACGGTCACATATGGTTTGAGCTGTTCCAGTTTCTTTTTCCCGATGCCCTTCACCGCCCGCAAATCCTCGACCGCGTGAAACCGCCCGATGGACTTCCGGTAATCCGCTATCCGCCGGGCCAACACGGGGCCGACGCCGGGAAGCTGGTCGAAATCTGTGACCGTCGCGCGGTTCAGATCGACCAGTTGCGGTCTGTTCAACGCCCTGCGCGACTCACTCGGTCCGTCCGGTGGAATCGAAGAAACAACTTTCATGTCCGTTATTGCGTCTGTGTCATGAGAAGACAACGGCGCCGCATGGCTCACGGCAGGCCGCTGCATCGTTTGGGGCACCTGCCAGCCGATCCACAAGACAACGCCCATGGTCATGGCCAGCATGCCCAGCTTGATGACGAGAGATTGAAGGACACTCATGATTTCTTCTTCATCTGGTGAATTGCGTTACCCTCGACATCCTCGACCGCCTCGACGAAACCTTCCGCAAGCGTCGGATGAGCATGAATCATATGCGCGATCTGCGAAACAGTGGCACCGGTTTCCATTGCCAGCGCCGCCTCGTGAATGAGATCTGCCGCATGGGCCCCCACAATGTGCGCACCGAGCAACCTGCCGCTCGCCGCATCCGCGATCACTTTGAAGAGTCCCGTAATGTCGCCGGTCGCTTGCGCTTTGCCCAACGCCGCATAACGGAAGCGTCCCACGTTGACGGCCTGCTCAGGATCAAAGCCGGCCGCCTGCGCCCGTTCACGCGCCTGCCGTTCCGTCAAGCCGACCCGGCCGATTTCCGGCAGGGTGAAGATACCGGCGGGAATCACGTCGTAGCGAATCTTCGTTGGATGCCCCATAATATTTTCAACGGCGACTTTTCCCTGTGCCGACGCGACATGTGCCAACATGGCTTTTCCGACCACATCGCCGATCGCATACACGCCTGGCACATTCGTCGCCATCGTATCATCGACGAGAATTTCGCCGCGCCGTCCCAGCGCGATGCCGGCCCGCTCCGCCCCGATGTCGCGGGATTGGAACCCGCGCCCGATGGAAACCAGCAACATCTCCGCTTCAACTGTACTGCCGTCCTTGAGTTGCGCGATCACCAGCCCGTCACGCACCTGCACCTCTTGAATCGTCGTCCCCGTCCTGACATCGACGCCGCGCTTTTTGAGCTCGCGCGCCATCAAGACCGAGACCTCTTCATCCTCGAGCGGAAGCACGGCCGATTGCAGCTCGACCATCGTCACCTGCGTGCTCAGGCCGCTGAAGAGCGAGGCGCACTCGCACCCCTCGACTCCGGCTCCGAGGATGAGCATCCGCGGCGGAACTGACTCCAGATCGAGGGCCTGCTTGCTGGTGATGATCGTTTTGCCGTCGACGGGAAACTGAGCCAAATTCGGCCAAGACGATCCCGTGGCAATCAGAATCGCATCCGCCTGCACCTGCCGTTGCGCGCCGTCCTTCGCGGTCACCGCAATCGTACGGGCATCGGTCAACACACCGCGCCCTTCGACCACCTCGATCTTCCAGGCGTTGAACAGTGTAGCGATGCCCTTGACCAGCGACGCCACCACTTTGTTTTTTCTCGCCACCATGCGAGCAAGATCGTAGCGCGGAGGGCCTGGCAGTAGAATACCGAGATCCTCGGCTTTCTTGAGTTTGTCGCCGAGTTCGATGACGGAGAGGAGCGCCTTGCTGGGGATACAGCCCCAATTCAAACACACGCCGCCGAGCGCCTGCTGTTCCACCACCGTGACGCGAGCGCCCAGCTGTGCCGCTCGAATCGCCGCCACGTAGCCACCAGGCCCGGCTCCCAGAATCGCGATGTGTTTCGACATGGAACGCGTTAGGCAGAACGTTAATGTTTCTGACTGGCGAGAAAGGCCTCGTACTGCGCGGCCGTCATGAGCTGCTCCACTTCTCCCGGATTCGAGAGATCGATCACGGCGATCCAGCCTTTGCCGTAGGGATCGGAATTGACGACTTCAGGATGATCCTTCAGATCGGTATTGATCTTCGAGACCGTGCCGCTGACGGGAACGTAAATGGTCGACGTCGTCTTGGTCGATTCCACCTCGCCGATCTGCTGCCCGGCAGTGACCACGGCGCCCACTTTCGGCAGATCGAGAAACACGATATCCCCGAGGGCATCCTGGGCAAAATGGCTGATGCCGATAGTTGCCTGCTGGCCATTGAGACGAACCCACTCATGTTCTTTGTGATACCGCAAATCGCTGGGAATCATAGACACTCCATCGTGGTCAATTGAACAAACCTGTATGAGAAGACGGCGGGATCGTAGCAGGCAACCACATGATTTGTCAAGGAAGCTCGTCGCCGGACCGTGCGCGGACCACCACGTTTCGCCAGGCCGCACCCGCCAGACTCGTCCCGAGTGCGAGCGCCCGTTCCGCCGGTGTTCCGTCGGACCACCGGACGGTCCGAAGCATCCAGAGACGGTCAGCCGACCCACCCTGTTGAACCAGTTGATCCAGCACGGCCGTTCCGGTCAGCTCATCGAGCTGCAGAACCAGATCCGCGCCTGCTCGCGCAGTAAGATCGGCCAGATCCTCGCCATAGTGCTCCAATCCTGTCAGCGGCTCGCTGACGGTCTCGCCGTGCACTTCCACCAGCAATCGCCCAGCAGGATTGGCCCGCCGAACGGCAGCTCGCAGGCGAGCAACCAGACTGACAAAATCTCTGGCCTTCCAGCCCGCCCATCGCCAGTACGGGGTGTCTCCATCCTGTAGAGCGGGGGCGGAGGGCCTCTCCCCGCTGAACAACTGAGGCGGCGTCAGCGTCAGTCCAAAGGCCGCGGCAAAGCGCTGGAAGGACTCGTCAGAATATTCCCTGGCATATCCCGGCACAGTTCTCCCGCGGAGCAGAATGCCGTCGCACCCGGCTTGCAGCAGGCGTGTCACCCGCGCCTCGATCATCGCCTGATAACCGGGATGCACCATATCCGGCAGCGGCGTCCTGCTCGAAACAGCACCGGCAACTGCGGACCCCGTCCGGTCAGGCACACGGGTTCGCCACTCCGGCCGAATCGACAAGCCTCGTCCATGATGGGGATCCACCGTACCCCACACAGTCAGTCCGGCCAAATGAGCAGCCTTGCTGAACGCAGCCAGCTGATCAGCCACGAGCTCATCCGGCTGCTCATTCCGTGACGGCTCCAGAAAGATCGTCGTCACTCCGGCCTTGAGGAGCGATTGCAACCACCCGATCCATTCGGGCACGGGAGGAATATCTGTGACCGGAAAACCGACCGCCACCTGGCGACCGACCGAAGCGGGGGAGCCGCCCGGAGCTTGACGCAGCTGATCCAGGCGATGCAACGCGTGCCGCTGGTACAACGCCGCCGCCGAATCGCCGTCAGACCCACCGGCTGCCAGCACGCGATACTCCGCCACAGCCGCGTGATAGTCGCCGATCTGTTCAGAGGCCCGTCCCAGCCACCAGCGGGCCTCTGCCAATCGCGGTGTCTGAGGAGAGGAAGAGGCAACATATCGCCGGAAGAAAAGGACCGCCGTCGGATACCGTTCCTGCGCAAACGCGCGATGCGCTTCGCGCAGCAACATCAGCTGCGCATCACGCGCCGGATCATCGTGGATCGGCTCAAGAGGGACTGACAAAGAGGGGGAAGAAACAACTCGCGGACTGCAGGCGCACAACAGTGCGAGAGACAGCGCCACCGCCACCCCTCGCACGAGTGCTTGTCCGGAAGTGAAGGGCAAAGAAACCATCGCCCTCCGAGAAAATGGCTTAGCTGAAGATTTCCATGCCGGGGAAGAAATACGCCGTCTCGAACGCCGCCGTTTCAGGCGAATCCGATCCATGCACGGCGTTGAACTCGATGTTGGCGCCGTGCGCCTTACGGATCGTGCCCGCTTCCGCCTTCGCCGGATCGGTCGCGCCCATCAGCTCCCGGTTCTTCTTAATGGCATTGTCGCCCTGCAACACAATCACGACCGCCGGACCGGACGACATAAAGGTGCAGAGGCTATCGAAGAACGGCCGCGCCTTATGCACAGCATAAAACCCTTCCGCGACCGGCTTCGACATCTGCATCAGCTTCATCGCCACCGGCTTCAGCCCTGCCTTTTCATAGCGGTTGATGATATCCCCGACGGCATTCTTCTTCACAGCATCAGGCTTGATAATCGCTAACGTACGTTCGCTCATGATAGCTCCGGTTCCCCTTGAGAGTTAAAGAATACATTGAACTGCGCCGGAGCGCATTATAAGTGGCTGATAACAGGCTTGCAACAGGGTGGGCTATTGACGAACGCCCGAAGAGCACTCCTAGGAGGCGAACCGTCCGGCCAACTCACCCGGCTTAAACACACCCCGTTCGGTGATGATGCTGGTGATCAGCTCCGCCGGCGTCACGTCGAAGGCGGGATTGTAGACGGCCACGCCGGCCGGTGCGACCGGATGGCTCCCGTGGATGGTGGTCACTTCGAGAGGGTTGCGCTGTTCAATGGGAATGTCGGCCCCGGTCTTTGTCTTCAGATCGATCGTCGAGTAGGGTGCCGCCACATAGAACGGAATGCCGTGGGCCCTGGCCAGAACCGCCACGGAATAGGTCCCGATCTTGTTTGCTACATCGCCATTGGCTGCGATGCGGTCGGCGCCGACGACGCAGAGCTGAATCTTCCCCTGCTGCATGAGCGCTCCGGCCATATTGTCGGTAATGAGCGTGACCGGAATCTTGTCCTGCATCAGCTCCCAGGCCGTCAGCCGGGCGCCTTGCAGGACCGGGCGCGTTTCATCTGCAATAACCTGAATCTTCTTGCCCTGTTCCCACGCCGCACGGATGACGCCGAGGGCGGTGCCATATCCCGCCGTCGCCAGCGCGCCCGCGTTGCAGTGGGTCAGCACCGTCTGCCCGGTCGTGATCAGCTCCGCGCCATGCTTGCCCATGGCTTTACAGAGCGCAATATCCTCCGCAAAGATCGCGTGAGCCTCGGCGAGCAATGCCGCTTTCACGGCGGGCACCGGCTGCGCACTCAGAGATGCGAGCGCCTTTTTCATGCGGTCGATCGCCCAAAACAGATTGACGGCCGTCGGCCTGGTGGCGGCCAGATGATCGCAAATCGGCATAAGCTCTTTCGCAAAGGAGGGAAACTCCGTCGCCGAAACCGCCTGCGCCCCTAACGCCACACCAAATGCTGCCGTCACGCCGATAGCGGGTGCGCCACGGACTTTCAACTCGCGGATGGCATCAGCCACCGCGCGATAGTCACGGCAATCGAGAAATTCGACCTGTTCCGGCAAGCGGCTCTGATCGAGCAGGCGCACCATGCGGTTAAATTCCAACAAAGGTACCAAATACGACAGAGAACGATGCGACACGAGTGCTCGTTGTAGAGCATCGAGCTCTACGACGGCTGAATCCTAGACCCCGCCCGCATCTCTCCCTTTTGATGTGC
>CAADGJ010000049.1 GCA_900696505.1 uncultured Nitrosospira sp. | reverse complement strand
TGCTCCGGCCCCGGCTGCATCGGAACAGACCAACCTGCAACAGGAGCTGCAAGCCACGAAGGATGTGGTCGTCAAGCAGGCGCAGGAACTTCAGCAGCTCAAGACGGAACTGGAATCGTTGCGACGCGAACTCGCCGAGAGGGACTCCACCACGCCGAAAGCGAAACCGAAACCAGCCCTCCGCAAAACTGTCCCGACGCCCTGAGCAACTTACCGACGAGCATCACAACTCGGTAGTCTCTTCCCCTCTATCAATAATGCCGTAGCGCCGGCCTTGCCAGACCGAGGACTGCGCGGCGGGTTGCCTCCCATAAGAGTTCCTGCCCGGCAGCCAATGCCTCGGGTGAGCGGCTCACTAATTTAACGGCCAATCCAGGAGCGGGCGGCTCGGTAACTCCGCCCAGGAGATCGCTGCCGAACGAGTCCAGGATTCCCGCGAGCGCATCACGCACTGCCGGCCACCGCGCCGGATCCATGGCATCACTCACCACAAAAAACGAAGCCACGTAGTCGTAGGCCGATAGCATTCCGAGTCCGGTCGAATCTCGATCCGGGCTCACATCATATCGCTCCAGCAATCGGGCACCAGAGGCCGTGATGAGGTGTATCTCATTGCGTAGCGAGGTGAAGGCCCAGCGTTCGCCTCGGGCCACACGGCCGGAGGCGAGACTGTCCCAAATCAGCGCCGTTGCACCTTTGCCCAACGTCACCGCCATGGTTTGGGTAAAACGCGAACCGGCGAACGGAATGATGACTTCCGGGAACCACTCAATCACGGCACCCGGAGCAACTGAGAGCGTCACGGATTGCCTGGATGCCTCTCCGAGAGAACGATACACACGATTGGCCGAGGGTGTGGTCATCACCACATGCGCCCCCTCTTCCAGATCGGCGTGAATCGACAGGTGGTCACCCGCCACGAATCCGCCCGAGGGGTTCACGAGAGAGGTGAAGGCACACCCGCTGTCATCCAAATAGGCAGGCGGGAAGAAATGCCAGGGAGTGGAGCAGCGGGATGCCGTCAGGATCGTGCGAGGCCCGTCGCGCCGATAACGCAAATCCAGGCAGCCGACACGCCCGATGTCCGCCATGGCAGATTGATTCGAGAGCATCGGCGACATAGCGGCCTCGGTCATTCAGTGCGAATGCAATGGAAGGGTTTCGTGGATCCACTCGATGACGCGGTCCAACCCTTGGCCGGTATGCAGATTGGTAAAGACGAACGGCAGATCGCCGCGCATTTTCCGGCTGTCTCGATCCATCACGGCCAGATCCGCGCCGACGTGCGGAGCGAGATCGATTTTATTGATCACCAGCAAATCGGACCGTGTAATTCCAGGCCCACCCTTGCGCGGGATCTTATCGCCGGCAGCGACATCGATCACATAGATGACGCGATCAACGAGTTCAGGGCTGAAGGTCGCCGCCAGGTTGTCGCCTCCGCTTTCCACGAACATCAATTCCACATTGGGATGTCGCTTGAGCAAGTCATCGAGCGCCGCCTGATTGTGAGACGCGTCTTCCCGAATCGCGGTGTGCGGGCAGCCTCCGGTTTCCACGCCGAGAATCTGGTCCTGCGGCAATGCCCCTCGTTTGGTCAAAAACTCCGCGTCTTCCTTCGTAAAAATATCGTTGGTCACCACCGCCAGACTGTACCGGTCGCGCAGTTTCAAACAGAGCGCCTCCACCAGCGCCGTCTTGCCTGACCCGACCGGCCCTCCGATGCCGATGATCGGAATCCCCTTTGCCCGCGCGTCGGTCGTGCGACCCGATCCACAAAAGTGTTCATCGTCACGATGCATCGTCGTTATCCCTCGTGTTTCCCCTCACGAGAAGCATCTCGTGAGCGTCGTTCGGATTCAGGATCGAAACAGACGCGACTCCAGGCGAGCATGGCGCATGGCATAAATGTCCTGCACCGGCGACCAGGAGGTCATTGTGGTGGCCTCAGTGGCTTCTTTGGCACATTCATCGAACAGCGGCGTCCACCGCTCCAACAGATGCTGTCCCTCTCGCTGTCCCATCGACAAGAGTTTCAGTGCGGCAGACACAAACCCGACCGCCGTCTGGTAACAAAATGCGGCAATGGTTTCCCCTCTGTCCCATCCGGCATCGGCCAGCGTCAACCCCAACACCACAGGAAAATGGCCCGGCGTTCGATCTGTTTTCATCGCGGCGTAAAAATCTCTCAGAACTGCATGTGCGGATGGCGGTTCCGCCGCAATCTTCACCACCTGTCGCCCCATCTGCTGACTCGCCACACGTGACTCTTGTCCCAGTTTCATCGCATGTAATTCATGATCGATGGCCAGCGCCACGTGAACATCGTTACGCAACAGCGCCTCATGAGCGATCCCCACAGCCACAGCCTCTCGCCGCGCCACGCCATGGCGGAACATCTGTTCCACATAGTGGGAAAGCTGGTCGCCGGTCCGGACTGCCCCGCCTTGTACTGCTGCTTCGAGTCCAGACGAATAGGCATAGCCCCCGGAGGGAAAGAAGCTATCAATGAACCGGAGGCCGTGAAGCAACGATAGCGTATTCAGCATATGTCGGTACCTGATCCCTTCATGACTGCGACACCTTCCCACATTTCAACAGGCGGCTCACAACGTTGTCCGGCTAGGCCGCAGCCGACGAACGCACCGGAGGCTAACGAGTCACACCTTCGTGGATCCTTCCGACTTCATCACGGATGCTCAAAAAGGTTTTCCAACTAGGCCGCAGGCGAAGGCAAAGCCGGAGACCGATTAGCCACGAGAAACACTCGACTTTCCCACATTCAACAGGCGACTCAAAACGTTGTCCGGCAAGGCCGCAGCCGACGAACGCACCGGAGGCGTACCCTCGGGGTACGTTGAGGATGTGTTCGAGGCGAGAACGCGGCCGGACGGCGTTTTCAGTCGCCGTCAGAACAGGAAGTAGCGCTGCGCCATCGGCAGCACGGCAACCGGATCGCATCTCAACAAGATGCCGTCCGCGCGCACCTCGTACGTTTCCGAATCCACCTCGATCTGCGGCAGCGCGTCATTCAATTTGAGATCGCGCTTCCCGATGCTGCGGCAACCTTTCACGGCGGCCACGCGCTTTTGCAATCCCAACTGTTTCGCCACCTCGCGCTCCATCGCTTTCTGCGAGAGAAACGTCAGGCTTGTACTGAAGGGCGCCCGTCCGAAACTGCCGAACATCGGCCGTGTCAGCACCGGTTGCGGGGTCGGGATCGAGGCGTTGGGATCGCCCATCGCTGCCGACATGGGAAACCCGCCTTTCAACACAATCTCGGGCTTCACGCCGAAGAAGGCAGGTTTCCACATGACGAGGTCCGCCAGCTTGCCGACTTCGATCGATCCCACTTCATGCGCAATCCCATGGGCAATCGCCGGGTTGATCGTGTACTTGGCCACATACCGGCGCGCGCGCCAGTTGTCATGCAGCCCGTCAGACGATTCAACTCCACGCTCAGAAAGATGCCCACGCTGCACTTTCATCTTATGGGCGGTCTGCCAGGTGCGAATGATGACTTCCCCGACACGCCCCATGGCCTGCGAGTCGGACGACATGATGCTGATCGCACCCATATCGTGGAGGATATCCTCGGCCGCAATGGTCTCACGGCGGATCCGTGACTCGGCAAACGCAATATCTTCCGGCACGCGCGGATTCAGATGGTGACAGACCATGAGCATGTCGAGATGCTCATCCATCGTATTCACGGTAAACGGCATCGTGGGATTCGTCGAAGACGGCAACACGTTCGGTTCACCACATACTTTAATGATGTCCGGCGCATGCCCGCCGCCCGCGCCTTCAGTGTGGAAGGAATGGATCGTCCGGCCCTTGAACGCCTTGATCGTGTCTTCAACAAATCCCGCTTCGTTGATCGTATCCGTATGAATCGCGACCTGAATGTCATACCGTTCCGCCACGCTCAGGCACGTATCGATGGCGGCCGGAGTCGTTCCCCAGTCCTCGTGCAATTTCAGTCCGATCGCCCCCGCTTCGACCTGCTCATTCAACCCTTCAGGCAATGATGAATTCCCCTTGCCGAGAAATCCTAAATTGATCGGGAACCCATCCGCAGCCTCCAGCATGCGGTGGATGTTCCAGGGGCCAGGGGTGCACGTCGTCGCATTCGTGCCGGTGGCCGGGCCCGTCCCGCCGCCGATCAATGTCGTCAGTCCGTTCGCCAACGCTTCCGTGATGATTTGCGGACAGATAAAATGGATATGGGTATCGATCCCGCCCGCAGTTACGATCTTTCCTTCGGCCGATACCACTTCCGTGCAAGGGCCGACCTCCATGCCTTTCGTGACGCCATCCATGAGGTCAGGATTTCCCGCCTTGCCGACGCCGACAATGCGGCCGTCCCTGATGCCGATGTCCGCCTTCACCACGCCCCACCAGTCGAGGATGATCGCATTGGTGATGACGAGATCGAGACCGCCCTTTGCGCGCGTTGCGGCGGGCGACTGGCCCATGCCGTCACGAATGACCTTGCCGCCGCCAAACTTGGCTTCTTCGCCAGGAACGGTCAGATCGCGAGTGATCTCGACCAGCAGGTCCGTATCGGCCAACCGGATGCGATCACCAGCAGTAGGCCCATACAGGTCGTTATATTGGCGTCTGGGAATCTTCATGTTAATCGGCTGCTGAAAATGGCTCCCAGCTTCGTTCCCGGCTTGTCAGAATCCTCAACGTACCCCACAGGGTACGCCTCCGGTTCTGACTTCGCCTGCGGCCTCGTTGAACGCCGGTTTGAGCAGCCGCGCTCCTTTCGTAACAACCCCGCCACCAATTTACGTGTTCTTCCCGACAAATCCTTGTTCCCAAGCAGTCTGAAACGCCTTTTGCTTCACGGCTGCATCGTCGAGCTTGCCGTTCACCAATCCGTTGATGCCATAGGCGATTCGATTGCCTCCGAGTGCGACCAACGTCACCCGTTTGGATTCCCCGGGCTCAAATCGCACCGCCGTTCCCGCCGGCACCTGTAAGCGATATCCGTAACTTTTCTCTCGATCGAATCTCAGCGCGCGATTGGCCTCGAAGAAATGGCAATGCGAACCCACTTGAATCGGCCGGTCGCCGGTATTGGCCACCGTAAGGTCACAGGTCTGGCGTCCGTGCAATGCCAAGATGTCTCCTTCGCCGGCAATAATTTCACCAGGGATGACAGGAACCGGCTTCGGCACCTTCGAGGGACGAATTGTGGACCTCACTTTCGACGACGACTTTTGGGGAGCGGCCTTGGTTTTCTTCTTCATTCCGTCACCTACCTGATCGGCTCATGAACGGTCACCAGTTTTGTTCCATCAGGAAACGTGCCCTCGACCTGCAATTCAGGGATCATTTCGGGCACACCGGGCATGACGTCCTTCCGGGTCAGCAAGGTCGCTCCATAGCTCATCAACTCTGACACGGATTTTCCATCCCGGATGCCTTCGAGAATTTCAGCCGTGAGGAAGGCGACCGCTTCCGGATGATTCAACTTCAAGCCGCGCTTCCTGCGCTCCTTCGCCAGATTCGCTGCCACGTAGATCAACAGTTTTTCCTGCTCGCGCGGTGTCAGATGCATCCTGAATCCTCGTCCTTGATCATTGGTCAACCCTGTCAACGTTCCGGAGCAGACTCGGCTAAAATTTCCTTCGCATCGTAGACGTCGTCGGCACCGACCGGCTTTTGCCCCTTGTACATGGTGACCGTCATCGACGTTCGTCGTGAGAGCGCCAGCACATCGGCCCGTTGCGCAAGATGGAAGAAGTCATATCCCTCACGTAACGTCAGCTCCGCGCAGCGCCGCCGCAAATACGCATCAAGCTGCTCCTGCGAGGTAAAGGAGCTGACGCGGTATTCGACGCGATAGACATTCTCTCTAAGTTGCTCGACCTCATCCTTGTCGGCTCCGGTAAGCGGCTGATACTGCCCAGTGGTGCAAGCGCTTGTTGTGAGAATGCTCACAACGAGCACGACAGCTTGGAAATAGAGCTTCATCTACACCTTCAGACCTTTCACTGGTCTGACGACATGTCTTTCTCGTTAGTCGGTCGCCGTTTACTGTCTTCTAGCTGTTGCTGATAGGTCTGGCGCTTTACCTCCGTTCCCGGAGTTGGGCTTCCTTGATAAAGCTTGTCGGCAAATAGGAGCCTGTTGCTCTCCATGACAGAAAGATCGCCATCAAATTTTTGTAGAATCCTCAACACCCCGCGCGCGTCGTAAACTACTCCCTCGGAGAAGTTCGTCCACTGTGGGACTTCACCATCAGGCCGCTCAAACATCCGGATCACAGCCTGCGCAACTCCCCCCGTTGGTTCACCCTGACCAGAGGGTCGCTCAAAGCGATGCCCGCCACCGCCAAGCGCTCCCTTTGCCAATCCACCAATGAGACCACCGACGAGACCACCCCCCACCGGTATCGTTTGAAACTGCCTTGTGGCCACTGCACCTTTCCAATTGAGATATTCCACAGATCCGTCAGCAGCCACCAGGAGCTTTTCAGTAAAGACGAACGAATTGTACCCCTGCACCAGAGTCAATTCGGCACATCGATAACTCAGATAGTACAGAATCTTCCTGTGCGGTGTGCTTCGATTCCCCGTAAAGGTCACACGGTACGTGTCCGCCGCTATCTTGAATTCAGCATATCCACCACCAGTGCCATCCCGCTGATAAGGAGTAGGTATACAGCCACTTCCCAGACAACCGATGAGTAACAGCAACGCAATACGTCCGAGTCCTCGGACGCGACTCAATGGCACCACAGGAATGGTCATTTGGACATCACATCCGGTCATGATACAGAAGAGTGCCTGAAGAGTGGTTCAGACCCGATCCTCGGGTTGCATAGTAGCCACAGAGTCTCATCAGATCAACCGTCTCGTTTCACCACTCAGCTGACTCAACGAAGCCCACAGACACCATGCGCACTCTTGCTTTAGGGCACTCTACACCGTCAAATGCTGCCTCACCATTTCGGCGCTGAGTTCCTCCTTTTTTCCCGCCGCCATCACCGCCCCTTTGGCCATGACGACATAACTATCCGCCAGCCTCGCCGCGAAGTGAAGGCCCTGTTCGACCAGCACAATGGCAAACCGGCGAGCCGTCTTGAAGCCGATGATCACGTCTTCGATCTGATCGACGATCGATGGCTGAATGCCTTCCGTGGGCTCATCAAGCAACAGCACTTTCGGATTCGACAGGATCGCCCGGCCGATGGCGAGCTGCTGTTGTTCCCCTCCGCTCAGCACGCCTCCCGGCCGCTCCAGGATTTGTGTGAGCTTGGGAAAGAGGGTGTACACTTCGTCGAACGCGGCTTTTTCCGTCATGCCGTTGGACCCGTTTCCGCGAGCCCAATAGCCCAGCTTCAGGTTTTCGCGCACCGACAAATGGGGGATGATTTCCCGCCCCTGAGGCACGTAGGCGAGACCCCGCTTGGCGCGGCGATCAGTGGCGTCCTTCGTGATGTCCGCGCCGTTAAAGTACACCTGGCCGCTACGCACGGGTAACAGGCCCATGATGGCCTTGAGCGTGGTCGACTTGCCGACACCGTTGCGGCCCATCACGCAAGCCACTTGCCCCGCCTCGATGTGAAACGACACGTTTCGAAGGATATGGCTTTCGCCGTAGTACACGTTGACGTTTTCAAGTCGCAGCATTGTCTTCCTTTAGTGGTCACTCAGGATGTTCAAAAAGCTCTCCAGCAAGGCCGCAGGCAAGATAAGACCGGAGACGTCCCCTTGCGGTACGTTGAGGGTCTTGTCGAGCCGAGAACGACGCTGGAGGAACTGTTCAACATCCTGTTACACATGGGCAACCTTCTGGCGCCCCAGATAGATCTCTCGCACCCGGTCATCAGCCTGCACCTTTTCCACCGTCCCTTCACAGATGACGGTGCCTTCATGCAACACTGTGACGATCCGGGCAATCTGCCGCACAAATTCCATGTCATGCTCAATTACGATGATGGCGTGTTTCTCGACCAACGATTCAAGTAATCGCCCGGTCTGTTCTGTTTCCTCGTCGGTCATGCCGGCCACCGGTTCATCGACCAGCAACAACTCCGGATCCTGCAAAATGACCATTCCAATTTCGAGCCATTGTTTCTGCCCATGCGACAAAGACCCCGCACGCTTGTACACCTGCTCCTTCAATCCAATGGTCTCCAACGTGCGGTCGATCTCTTCACGCTCAGCCGGCGTCGATCTGCCCCTCAGTGTGGCAAAGACGCCTTTACTGGGGCGGCTCAATGACAGGTCCAAATTCTCCCACACACTCAGGTTCCCGTAGATCGACGGCGCCTGAAACTTTCGCCCGATCCCGAGTTGTGTGATTTCATACTCCCGCAGCCCCATGAGATCCTGATCTTTACCGAAGATCACGCGACCCGCCGCCGGTTTCGTCTTGCCGGAAATCACGTCGAGGAGCGTCGTCTTCCCGGCGCCGTTCGGCCCGATCACCACACGCAACTCGCGATGATTCACGATGAAGTTGAGATTGTTCAGCGCTTTGAATCCGTCATAGTCGACGGTGACACCTTCCAGATAAATGATGGAGCCATGTTCCGTCATACCTACTCCTCTTCCACCGCCTGAGTCTTGGGCAACCGGACGGCCCTCTCCGCAAGTTTGACCCGAATCTGTCTTGCAATCCCCATGATCCCGTCCGGAAAGAGCAGCACCACCACCACGAACAGTCCGCCGAGGAAAAATGGCCACAGCTCGGGGAAGGAGTTGGTCAGGATGCTGCGCCCCAGGTTGACTCCCACCGCGCCGACGATGGCGCCCACAAGCGTGGCACGCCCTCCCACCGCGACCCACACCACCATTTCCAGCGACGGCAAGACCCCCATTTGCGCCGGAGTGATGATGCCGACCTGTGGCACATAGAGAATGCCCGCGAGTCCTGCCAGCACCGCCGATACCACGAAGACGAACAATTTGTACGTAGCCGGCGAATAGCCTGAGAACAACACGCGCTGCTCGCTATCACGAATCGCAATCAAGACCCGGCCGGCGCGCGAGGCGATAATCCAGCGACACGTCGCGTAGGCCCCGCCGAGACAGAGCACCGTAATGACGTAGAGCGCGAGCTGCGTGCCCGGTGCGGATAAGCGAAACCCGAGAAGGGTTTTGAAGTCGGTGAGGCCGTTCGTACCGCCGAGATTCGTTTCGTTGCGGTTGAAAACCAGCCAGGCCATCAAGGCCAACGCCTGCGTGATGATGGCAAAATACACGCCCCGAATCCGGCTGCGGAACGCAAGAAACCCGAAGATGAGCGCGAAGCAGGCCGGTGCCAGAAGACCGGCCAGCACGGCGGCAGAGAAGCTATATAAGGGTTTCCAGAAGAACGGGAGTTCCGTGACCTGATTCCAGACCATGAAATCCGGCAACGCGCTGCCGTAGACGCTTTGGCTCCCGATGGTGAGCATGAGATGCATGCCCATGCAATAGGCGCCGATTCCGAAAAATACGCCCTGGCCGAGGCTCAGAATGCCTGCATATCCCCAGATGAGATCCAGCCCGAGCGCCAGGATGGCGAAGGCCAGAAACTTGCCGAACCGGTTGAGTGCGAAATCTGACACATGGAGCCAGGAATCGTCCGCCGGCAACACATTGAGGATCGGTAAAACAAATAACAGCACGAACCCGACAATCCAGAACATGGTTCCTTCGTGTCGTTCTGCGCTCGATGGTGGTGGCACTGAATCTCCCATGCTTTCTGCCCGATCCCTCCTCTACTCGTTAGCCTTCGGCGTGACGGCCCTTGACCGCAAACAATCCCGATGGCCGCCGCTGCAGAAACAAAATCACCAACACCAGGATCAACACCTTGCCATACACCGCTCCGAGACTTGGCTCCATCAGCTTATTCAAACCGCCGATCCCGAGCGATGCGATAATGGTTCCAGCAAGTTTGCCGACCCCGCCTGTGACCACCACCATGAAAGAATCCACGATATAGTTCTGCCCTAAACCCGGTTCGACATTGCCCACCAGCGTCAAGGCCCATCCCGCGATGCCCGCCAGGCCTGAGCCAAAGGCGAAGGTGTAGGCGTCCACCTTTCTCGTGGGAATTCCCAGGCAGGCGCTCATGCTGCGGTTCTGTGTGACGGCCCGTACCCGGAGTCCGATGCTGGAACGAAACAGCAGGGCGTAAATTCCGATGACGCTGAGGATGGACAGGCCAATGATGAAGAGCCGATTGAAGGGCAGGAACACGCCCACCAGCACTTGAGCGCCGCCGTTCAACCACGACGGCGCGGTAATGGCCGTCAAATCTCCGAAGTACATGCGCGCCGCCTGGATCAAAATCAGGCTGACGCCCCACGTAGCCAACATCGTCTCCAGCGGGCGGCCGTAGAGAAAACGAATGACGGTGGCTTCCAGGATCAACCCGAACAGCGCCGCGGCAAGGAACGCCGCAGGCAGAGCCGCGAGGTAATACGAGTCGAACCAGCTTTCAGGAAAGTACAGTTTGAAGCATTCCTGCACGACGAATGTCGCGTAAGCGCCAATCATCATGAGCTCGCCATGCGCCATGTTGATGACACCCATCAACCCGAACACAATGGCGAGCCCGAGGGACATGATGAGGAGAATGGAACTCAGGCTGATGCCGCGAAACAGCGTCTCGATCGTGCTGGACCAGACGTTCCAGGATTCGATCCGTTCGATCGCCGCTGCGGCCCCATGCGCCAAAGCTTTCTGCTCTCCGGTCGCCGACTCACCGCCTCCCGCCTGCACCAACGCTTGAAGCGCCGGCGCGGCGTTCTGACTCCGCATGTCGCCCAGCTTCGCCGCGGCCTGCTCCTGACCGGCCGGATTGTCAGAGGCCAGCTGCAATAACAGCGCGGACTCCTCCATCGCATATCGCACCCAGCGATGCGACTCCTTGGCTGCAGCAGCCTGCAGCCAAGGAATGGCCGCAGGACGACCGTACATGCCGAGATCCGTGGCGGCCGTGCGGCGTGTATCGGCATCCGGGCTGACCAGGTTTGCGCGATTGCGCCAGGTGTCGATCACCGGTTTGATCGCCATGCGCAGGCTACGGTCCGCATTGGCTCGCAGTTCCTCCAATCGTGGCAGCAGCGAGGCATCCCCCTGCTCGATGAGAAGACGAACTGCCTGCTCCCGCGTACCTTCCTGCTCACTTGACACATCAACGAGCGCCTGCTCGAGTTGAGGCGACGGGGACATATTGGCCTGCGCCTCCGCCGCCACACTCCCCGTCGCACACCACCAGAGGCACGCCGCAATCACGCCGATTCCGATGAGTGACTTCATGCGATGATGACTTTCATCCATTCCCCCTTCCAACGCCTCCCCGCTCAGGCCTTCTTGTAGGTTCCCTGGTGGTTCACCCAGTCACAACCTTTATCGGGATTCGTGTATTCACTCCAGGGCTCCGGCTTGACCAATCCCTTGGATCGCCAGACGACTTTGAACTGGCCATCTTTCAAAATCTCGCCGATCAGCACCGGCTTGTTCGTGTGTTGGTTGGCCTCATCCATCATGATCTCCCCGCCCGGTGCGAGGAACTTCTGACCGTAGACCGCCTTGCGCACGGCGTTCACTTCCGTCGTCCCCGCCTTCTCGACGGCTTGCTTCCAGACATGAACGCCGAAATAGGCCGCTTCGATCGGATCGTCCGTGACGCGCTTGTCGCCGTCCGGAAGATTGTTCTTTTTGCAGTACGCCTTGAAATTCGCCACGAACTGTTTGTTCTGCGGCGTGTCGACGCTTTGGTAATAATTCCAGGCCGCCAGGTGGCCGACCAGCGCAGTCTTGTCCATTCCACGCAATTCGTCTTCCGCCACACTGAACGCCATGATCGGCGCGTCCTCGGCGCGCAGGCCTTGATTGGCAAACTCTTTATAGAAAGGGACGTTGCTATCGCCATTGATCGTGCTGATGACGCAGGCACCTCCGCCCGCGGCGAACTTCTTAATCTTGCCGACAATGGTTTGATAGTCCTGATGATGAAACGGCGTGTACTCTTCCATGATGTTGGCCGCCGGCACTTTTTTCGCCAGCAACATGGCTCGCAAAATCTTGTTCGTCGTCTTCGGATAGACGTAGTCAGTTCCGAGGAGATAGAACTTTTTGTAGCTGCCCCCTTCCTTGCTCATCAGGTATTCCACCGCCGGCACCGCCTGCTGGTTGACTGCCGCGCCGGTGTAAAAAACGTTCTTCGAACATTCTTCGCCTTCGTATTGAACGGGATAAAAGAGCAGGCCGTTATGCTCCTCGAAGATCGGTAAGACGGATTTGCGGCTGACTGACGTCCAGCAGCCGAACACCACCGCCACCTTTTCCTGCACCAGCAGTTGTTTGGCCTTTTCTGCAAACAGATCCCAGTTCGCGGCGGGATCGACCACCACCAGTTTCAACTGCCGCCCCAAGACTCCGCCCTTCGCATTGATTTCCTGGACCGCCATCGACACGACATCCTTCAACGACACTTCGCTGATGGCCATCGTGCCGCTCAGCGAATGCAGCACGCCGACCTTGATGGGCTCATTGTCCGCTCCCCACGACAAGGCCCACGTGCCTAGGTTGCCCAAGACTGCCGCGATCCCGAGACCAGCTACCGTGCGTGAGCTCTGCACCAGAAAATCACGGCGGGAAGGAACGTGGTCGTTGGGCGTCATTGAAGACTGTATCTCGTCACCATGCGGTTTCTGTGTGTTCATCTTTCGGCTCCTTTCGCCATCAGGTCTGGGCTAAAAGTTGTACCAAGTCGACAGCATGAAATTGTCCCCGGCGAAATGCTCCCTCGTGGACCATTCGGTCATGAGGTGATTCCATTCCAGGGATGCGTACAAGTCGCCCCAAATGTGGCGAACGGCCGTCAGGTAGGTCCGGTGATTCAACACGTATTGCGTATCTGCACCGGCGCTCGTGCCGTTGAGATCGGAGTTCAACGGATTGTCGAACCCGTACCCGGCAATGAGCGTCAGTTGTCGGTCGTAGGCGTAGTCCAATTCACCCCAGCCCACCACCGTCCTGATGGCTTTTCCCGTCCCCAGGTTGCGCTCCTGCCCGAAGCGGAAGAACTCCACGCCGAGCGCTTGTCCATAGGCAATCTCGCCGGTGAACTTGAGTCTGTTGGTAATGGGCACGGCCAGTTCCGCCCCGACAAGGTACGAATTGATGTCTTGACCGGAAGGGATACCGCCAGCGGTAGGCGCGGACCGGTAGTGACGGAAGGCGGCATTCAGCGCCACCATGAAGCCCGCCTGATCACCCGTTCCTGTGTAGGCGAAGCGGGTCCCGACGTACGGCATTTGCACGGGATCATTAAAGGCATTTTCAGAGCAGGCGAATCCGCTGCTGCCGCAACTGCCCGGCGCCGCCGCTGCCGCTCCTGCACCTTGAAAAGTCCGCCGCTGCGTCTGCGGCTGAATGGCCGACAATCCGCGCTCAAATCGCATGACGGTCAACAGGCCGTTGAGGTTCTCGGTGAACTGATGTTTGACAGTGAGCTGCGGAAGGCGCTGCCACAGGTTGCCGTTGTAGCCCATGATGGAAAAGTCGATCAGATTTGGATGGGAGGACATGATCGGTGTCCAATCCATACCTGCCGTGATGGTCGTCCGGCTGTTGTTCGGAGAGTATTTGACGTTAGCCAACCGCAAGCGGGGGGAGATGTTTCCCGCGTTATCGGTCTGACTGTAGAAGTCGGCTTCCACGACGCCCGTGAGGGAATGGGTGCCGTCGGTTCGATCCGCGCGCAACCCGAATACGCTGTAGCGAGGATTGAGGGTCGATGAGGCGTTACTGCTCTTTCCGGCTGCCGTTGCGTAGCCGTTGAACTGTCCCGGATCAAGCGGATTTGTATTCCGATTGCTATAAATGCCGTCTAATTCGATACGACCGTACGGCACGATGCTGCCTTTGCCCTCACCGGCAAAGGTGGGCGTGACACAGCCACCACAAATAACTGCTGGTGGAGTTTCCACTTCCCGCGAGAGTCGCCCCGCCCCGGCCGCCTCTCCAGCACTCTGCTCTTCTGCTCCCGCGGGCGTCGTGATGGCCATGACCATCAGTAGGCTCGCGCAGAGCGCAATGTTTCTTAGCCTCCCTCTCTTCATCCTGAAAGCCCTCCTGGTTCGGAACGATGTGACTGTCACCGGACCGGATGGGCGTGCAGGCAATAAAAAACGCCCTTCCGGTCCAACCGTTGGACCAAAAGGACGTCATTGTCCTCTGCCTATGTGTTGTCTGCGGGAACCCAGAACGTCGTTGTCCTGTACTCACCGCATACGGGACAGGTCTATACGCCTCCCTGCCTCATCTTGTCAAGCAGCCTTCCTCGCCCGTTCTGTCCCCCCATGAATCTATCCTGTGTTACACTACGCAACCTGCAGGCCGCTGTATGATGAATATCTTCTCCATGCGCCATCGCTACACCTCCGTGTTAGGCCTGGTGCTCGGTGTATTCGTCGCCGCCTGCTCGAGCGGCCCCCAGCTCGATGTCACGATTCAGCAATCGGCCCGGGGCGGGGTCTATCTCGAGCGCATCCCTACACGTCAGTTTCAGGCCACGCATCCTATCCGGCTGGCTCCGGAACTCATTGCCAAAAGCCTACAAGGCGTCCAGATCGAGGAGGGGAAGGGCCTCCTGCAATCGTTGAGCACACAGCAACACCGGATGCTGTCCGTCTTCTCACAGGACGACATCGCCCTGCTTGCTCCTGCCATCGCGGACGGATTGAGTCAAGCTGCACCGGATCAGCAAGTGGGATTTCGCATCGTGCAGAAAGAAACCTTCGAGGGACGCGATAGAACCGGGGCCGGAGTGGGATCAGGTACGCTCCCGCAACGGAATCAGGAGAGCACGACGAGCGGCAAGCTGTTCGTCTATGGGCGTTCGTTGTACCTGACGATTCACGAGTTCCGCCATCATACGGAGTCGCCCGACACCATCAATATGCCGAATCGCCGGCTTCCCGAACCAACTGGATTGCGAAACCGCACGGTCCTGTTTATCCCGGAAACGGCGCTCCGCCCCGACATCTATGCGCCGCCCTTTGCCGCGGAAGCAGGGCTGACCACGCTCGTCATCGACTATGACGCCCTGGCAAAAGCTCCTGCTGCGGCAATCCCGCCGACACCGGCTGCTCCTGCGGCAACTCCTGCCGTCGCGCCAGCCGTCATACCGGCCACCACGCCGCCACTTCACGATGATGTACAGCAGATCAAAAGCCAGATGAAACAGAAGGAACGAGAGGTAGAGGAGCTGCGAAAGGAACTGGAAGACATCAAACGTCAGCTGGGCAACACCTCGACCCAAGGCGGCCAGCCACCCTCAAGTAGGCCATAACATCCGAAGATAGTAGAACTGTCCGGTCATCCCCGGTTTTTATCGGCCCGGTCTTCGATCTCGCCCGCCAACAAAATCGCCTCGGCAATCTCGCGCATGGACTTGCGAAGATCCAT
>CAADGJ010000048.1 GCA_900696505.1 uncultured Nitrosospira sp. | reverse complement strand
TGGCGACCTTCTTCGGGCCTATCAAAAAATGCTGGAGTTGTAAGGAGAAGGTTTTCTATGCCAAACCGGCGGCGCACGAGCGCTGCCGGTTTGCGCCGTGCTCGAACAGTTTCGCCATGACCGCCGTGTGCCGCCCTGCCTGAGATGTCACCTGTCTCTGCCTCACGAACCACCTATTCATGTCGAGTGCCGGCCTCGCTCGACAATGGAGGATAGGGGGCCGATTTTCCTCATTGCCTCCACTACATAAGTACTGAACCCCACAGGACAGTACGGTGGGAGCCTCTCGTGCTAGCATGCGCCTTCAGTGAGAGGCGCCGCGGTCTCTCACTGGCAGTAGACCTATCGGAAAGGAGACGTATGCACGAGCTAGCGAATGGACGGTCAGTACGTAAATGGCCCCTCTCTATCCCTGCCGGAAAAACATCTCTCCCGCTGATGTTTATCCTGAGCTTCCTCGTTCTCGCGGGCCTGCCCTGGACGTGGGGCGCAGTGGATGCCGCCGAGGTGCCAACCACCCCCGGCATCGTGAAGTGGCATCCGGGGCATTATTATGCGCCGATGACCTTTATGCGGGCGAATGCGAATGTCATGACGCAGATCTACGCCGAGCTGAAGGCGACGCCTGCGCTACGCGGTCTCCAAGTGCGGTTTGCGTGGCCGGAACTAGAACCGGGAGAAGGCCGTTACGACTTCAAAGGGATCGAAAAGGTCCTGGCCGAATTGGCGCCCTTGAACAAACAGTTGGTCATTCTTCTCGAACTGAAGTCTTTCAATCCGCAAATCCTGCCGATGCCGACCTATATGCGAACGGAAGCCTACGAAGGGGGCGCCTTTCCCTTCAGCACCTATGGGCAGAGCATTCCTCGCGGGTACAACCTCAAACTCTGGAACTCGGGTGTGCACGATCGACTGGTGGCGCTGCTGACCGAACTGGGCAAGCGTTTCAACGGCCATGCGAACTTCGAAGGCATCGGTCTCCCGGAGACTGCCTTGGGGCAGCCGATCGAGCTTCTGTCCAGTCACGACACCGAAAAGTTTTACGACAACCTGCTGGATGTGCAGCGGCAGATGCGTGCCGCTTTTCCCAATACCGTGACCTACCAGTTTGTGAACTATCCGCGTGAGATATTGCCCGGCTTCATCGAGCACATGCGCACGATCGGTACCGGGTTGGGCGGCCCGGATATTTTTCTAGAGGATCCGGGATTGAACTTCGATCATCCGAACAAGCCCAAGGGGATCTATTCCTATTACCCGCAGATGTCGGGCCTGATTCCCCTGACGCCCTCGGTCATGCAGGCGAACTACGATAACACCAGGCATGACGGAAAGGGGCGAGTACCAACCGTTGCCGAACTGCTGGCGTTCGGCCGGGATCGATTGCGGGCCAACTACCTGTTCTGGACGCGCGCGCCGGGGCATTTCCAGCAGGTGCTGGAACAGATGCAGCGTATTCCCTTGCAGGGGAATCCGTCCGGGGGGCTTGATGCGGTTTGTCCCAAGGCGTACGTCTCCTGCGTAGAATAGCGGCAGCCGGATGGCAGGTATTGCCTGCCGGCTCGAGTAACGTAGCGCGAGGCGGCGTGTTTCGGCCGTCGGCTAATTTCCGCAGGCGGCCTTCAACAGCCCTCCGGTTGCAGTCCCTTGAGCAGCAGAGGACCATTGATTCGAGGTGCCGGTGGAGCGCACGACGGTTCCGGCTCCCATCCCTTCGGAATACCAGCTCGACTTGAGCGGCTGGCTCTTCTTATTTTGACAGTCGTATTCGCGCTCGGTTGCCTTTGACAGGGCTGGGGCTCCTCCCCCTTCGCTCTGTGCGCTTTTATAGTCGAACAGGTCCAGCATGACGACTGTTTCATCTGCTTTTTTGATGCTGGCGTAATCGGCGTAATAGATGTAGTTATCCGTCTCGCCGATCTTGGCCCATTCTCCCACCGGCTTGATGCCGGAGCCGGCTCCGCCGTCGCCTTGCCCGCATGAAGCCAGCACCACGCTCAACAACAGCCCTGCCAACACTCGCGTCAACATGGTAACCCTCCTCCCGAGGTGACTCCGCCGTTCCACTGTACCATGGTTTGGCCAAAACTCGACGCGGGGGTCATGCGCTACGTAGGTAACGAGAAGCAGAGGACGAGAGGTGCTTGTGGAACGGACCTTTCAGCAGATAGGGCGGCCCAATGTTAGGAAGACCATGGAGCCGGCCATGACTCCAGCGGCCTGCGCGGCCTCACACCTTCCCGAACATCTTTTCGAAGAACTCTCGATTCTGTTTCATGTGCTGTTCGATGTCCGACAGCAGGTGTTTCGCCCCGGCTTGCCAGTCTTCTGTCTGATATCCGACGCGGCGGGCGAGGAAGATGAATTCGTCGGAGTCCGGAGGCGGCAGAACGAGATCCTTGGTGTTGCCGCGCACCATGCGCAGGCCGTCGATCAGCATGCGGATGAAGAGGTAGGATTTACGCAAATTCTCACCGGTTGTACGTGGAATCAGGTCCGCGTCGATCAAGGCGGCCAACGCTCGCAGCGTGTTAGGCGTACGAAGGCTCGCATGGCGATGACCATGCATGACCTGGAGGTATTGGATCGCATATTCCAGCGTGACAATGCCTCCGTGGCTGTGTTTGAGATTGACCTGGCCCGGCTCGACGAGTTGTTTGACTTGTTGGCGACGCAGATCGAGCGCAGTCGTCAGATCCCAGGGAGCGCCGCTATACACAAAACTGTCGCGATGGGCTTCCACCTTCCTGCCGAGCGCGGCGTCTCCTGCGATATGACGCAGCTTGATGAGCGCCTGCCGCTCGAACGGCGCCGCTAAGCCGTCGGCGCTATAGTATTTACAGACCTCATCAAACGCATTGGAGAGAGACCCCTTGCCTCCGTGTGGTCGGAGGCGGACATCGA
>CAADGJ010000047.1 GCA_900696505.1 uncultured Nitrosospira sp. | reverse complement strand
CGACTACCTCCCAGCTCGCGCCCAACTCCGGGCCTCGCGCGAACAGCGGCCCTCCTCCTTTCACCAGCGCGGGACGGGGCTTGCCTGGTATGCAGGGAGGGCCACCACTGAATGCGCCGATGGGAGCACAAGATCCTTCCCGAAGTTATATGCAGCCCCCGACAGTGGGGCCATTGTTCTGTGATCCTGCCCTGAATATCCAATGTTGAACGGCCGCGCCTATGCTTTCCTCACCGACATGCGAAAAACCATGAGTATTTTTCTGAACGCAATACAATCCGGGATCTACCCAGGAGTCAGCATGGGGTAGGAACAGCTGAAGAATCAGTACGGCGGGCGGGATCGGACGAACCAGTCATGGTCGACGTGTCCTGCCTGATATGCGGAGGTGTCTATCATGAAACGGTCGCGTTTGCGGCAGAGATCGCCGAACAAAAAGAGCTGCTGCGAAGGTTTCACCAACAGCGCCAACGTCAGGACGCGCAGGCGGACCTCAAGGACCGAACCACATTCTCGCAAGACTATTCAACGGAGGTGGTCCGATGTCTGACGTGTGGATTTGTCTATCGTAATCCTCGGCCGACGCTTCGATCCGTCACCGCTCAGTATGCAGACGACCAGTATGGCGAAGAGCATCTCGAGGCGGAGTTTCAGGCTCAGCAAAGATGGGCGGAGTGGAAGATTACAGCCTTCGCGCAACACTGTCACTTCACTTCCCGTCATCCGGTAGTCGTCGAAGTTGGAAGTTTTGTCGGGGGTTTTCTTGCCGCTGCCCAACAAAGAGGGTGGTCAATCCTGGGCGTTGATCCGGGGAAAGAGGTGGTGAATTTTTGCCAGGCCCGAGGATTGCCGGTCTTTCATGGCACGCTGAACGATGCCACCATCGCCGCCCGATCGGTTGATGCGGTGGTCATTTGGAATACCTTTGATCAGTTGGTGAATCCCGACACGACCCTCAGTGCAGCGCGCCGGCTCCTACGGGAAGATGGTCATCTGGTCCTGCGGGTTCCTAACGGCGCGATGTTTCAGCAAGGCGTGCATTGGTTGAAGGCCGGTGGTAGTCGGCGTCGTTGGGCTATCGTGACCCTTGCGTGGAATAATCTTCTGTCTTTTCCCTACCTCAACGGATATTCGGTTTCGACTCTGGATCAACTGGTCGCACGCCATGGTTTCTCTCGCGTGGCGGTCGAGGTGGATACGCTCATGACATTGTCAGACCAGCACACGACTCTGTGGGGTCAGTGGGAGGAACGAGTTGTGAAATCTTCCTGCCGAATCCTGGCCGGCACCACCACCCTGCTTCCTTCCCTTCACAATATGGTCAGCCCCTGGTTGGATGTCTACTACGCCGTCAGTGGTGATGCCGCCACGTCTCCGCCCATTGCCTGTCCTGCCTGAGCAAACGTTTGTAAAGATTGTTCGCTAGGGGCTTTCCCAGATCATATGGGACATGTTCGCGCGTATAAGTGAGGCGAATACCTCTTTCACGAACAATGACTATTACCCGCAATAGCATCGAGGATATTTGGGGCCCGCGCACGCCCTATCGCGGACAGTGGCCGGAGCGGTCTGACTGTAATGTGGAAGGAACTCCGGAGAAGTGGGTGCCTTCCGCATGTGTGTTGTGCTCCAACGGGTGTGGAGTGGAAATTGGGGTGAGAGAGGGAAAAATCGTCGGTATCCGGGGACGCTCAGACGATCGGGTCAATCGGGGACGGTTAGGCCCGAAGGGGCTGTATGGATGGAAGGCCAATGCGAGCCCGGACCGGCTCACACACCCACTGATACAGAAAAAGGGCAGGTTTCAGGAAGTCAGTTGGGACGAGGCGATGGATGTGATCGTCCGAAAATCTCAGGAAGTTCGTCAGCAGTATACGGCCGGGGCTATCGGCTTTTACACCAGCGGGCAACTGTTCCTTGAAGAATATTACACGCTAGGCGTCATCGGAAAAGCCGGTTTAGGTACTCCACATATGGATGGCAATACACGCCTCTGTACGGCCACCTCATCCGCGGCCCTCAAAGAAACGTTCGGCTGCGACGGTCAACCGGGTTCGTACAACGACATTGATACGACCGACGCCCTTTTCAATTTCGGCCACAATGTCGCGGAGCAACAAACGGTCTTATGGATGCGCATGTTGGACCGGCTCTGCGGTGCGAATCCGCCGAAGCTTGTCGTCGTGGATCCGCGGCCCGTTCCGGCTTCTCTGAAAGCGGACGTTCATCTCGCGCCTAAGCCAGGTACCAATGTGCCCGTCATGAACGGCCTGCTGCATCTCCTCATCAGACATGGATGGGTGGATCGCTCGTACGTCGACGCCCATACCATCGGGTTTGAGAAATTAGAAAAGGTGGTGGCCGACTGGACGCCCGCACGGGTCGCGCAGGTGGCGGACATACCGGAAAGAGGCCTGCGAGAAGCCGCTGAAATTCTCGGCACCACGCCGACGCTCGTATCGACCCTACTCCAGGGCGTCTACCAATCCATGCAGGCCACGGCAGCAGCCTGTCAGGTGAACAATCTCCATCTTCTCAGGGGACTACTGGGGCGTGATGGCTGCGGAATCTATCAGATGAATGGGCAGCCCACGGCGCAAAATACGCGTGAGTGTGGAGCAGACGGGGATTTGCCAGGTTTTCGCAATTGGGATAATCCGTCACATATCGCCGACCTCGCCAGGCTCTGGAATGTCGAGCCTCATATCATTCCACATTGGGCGCCCCCCACACATGCCATGCAGATCTTCCGCTATTGCGAGCAAGGTTCCATCAAATTTCTCTGGATTTCGGGAACCAATCCTGCCGTGTCACTGCCTGATCTCCGGCGTACCAGGCGTATTCTGGGTCAGAAGGATCTGTTTGTGGTCGTTCAAGACGCGTTTATGACCGAAACGGCCTCGCGAGCAGATGTCATTTTGCCGGCAGCGATCTGGGGCGAAAAAACCGGATGCTTTACCAACGTCGACCGCACGGTCCATTTGTCCCGGAAGGCCATCGAGCCGCCAGGGGAAGCCCGTCCGGATCTCGAGATCTTCCTGGATTATGCCGAGCGGATGAACTTTCGAGACAAGGACGACCAACCTCTCATCAAGTGGCACACAGCGGAAGAAGCATTTGAAGCCTGGAAGGCATGCTCGAGAGGGCGCCCCTGCGACTATAGTGGTATGACGTACGAGCGGCTCTCAAGCCGCTCCGGCATTCAATGGCCCTGTAACAGCGAGAATCCGGATGGGACCTCGCATTTGTATGTCGATGGGCATTTCCCCTCCGACGCCGAATACTGTGAGACCTACGGGCATGACTTTGACTCGGGTGCCGCGGCGACGCCGGAACGGTATCGGGCCCATAATCCGGAGGGGCGGGCGGTCATCAAAGCCAGCGACTATCTACCTCCGTTTGAAGAACCTGATGAACGATTTCCGTTGTGGCTCACCACGGGACGCGTGGTGTATCAATTCCACACGCGCACAAAAACCGGGCGCGTCGAAGAGCTCCAAGCCAAGGCCCCAGAGCCGTTTGTGGAGATCTCAAGTCAGGACGCCGCAGATCACGGCATCGCGGACGGCGAGCGCGTGGAAGTGCGGTCCCGTCGCGGATATGTGCAGATGCGGGCGAAGATAACCGGGATACGACCAGGGGTTCTCTTTATCCCGTTTCACTACGGCTATTGGGACGAGAACAGTCATCCTCGCGCCGCGAATGAATTGACGCTGGTGGAATGGGATCCGGTGAGCAAACAGCCGCATTTCAAATGTGCCGCCGTTCGTATTGGAAAGCCCGGCAAGTCCGGCCTTGTGCCGAAGCTGGTGAAGACATTTGTCAGAAAGACATTCGGATGAATATCGGCGTCTATGTTCGTTTAGCTCACCACAGCGAAACGCAGCTGGCTGAGGCCTTTTTGCAGGTGTCCGACCATCATCGGGACGAGCCTGATGTGGAGGAGACCTGTCGCCTCCTGTCATCCTGGTCCAAAGAGAAATCGAACGGGATCCGTCCGTTTATCGCCACCTACGGGGAACCGAGGGTGAACGAACCGGAGACACTCTTCAGTGATCTGTTTCAAGGCCCTCGAACCGGAGGGCTCGCGCTCCTGAGAGACTTGCATGACCTCTGGCTCCTGGCCACCGAAGCCATGATTTCGTGGACGGTGCTGCTGCAGGCGTCGCGGGCATTACGGGATGAGGATTTGGAGCATCTCTGCACTAGGCATATAACTCAGACCGATCGCCAACTCGCTTGGCTGCAGACACGTACCAAACAAGCTGCTCCTCAGGCGCTGGTGGTCGCCTAGTTCCTCCTCAGCTTCGTGCCCGCCCAAGGGGCGCTCCCGAGCAGACTCGTGATGCAGCGACGGCATGAGCACGGTTTATGGGGCAACCGTTCTACGAATCATAATTTCCTGTGAGGGTGGTCGCAGCAATGGAGCTTCCGAATCAATCCGCTGAGTCAATCGGGGGCAGGTCCGGTCTTTCAGACATGGCCCTTCTCATCATCGACATGATCAACTCGTTCACCTTTCCCCGTGCGGAAGATCTCTTTCCGGCCGCCTACGATGTGGCGGTACGCATCTGCCGCCTCAAGCAGAAGGCGAACCAGGCTGCAATGCCCGTGATCTATATCAACGATAATTTCGGGACATGGCGCCATGATTTTCAGACCCTCGTCCGGCAGTGTCGCGATGAACCATGCAGAGGACGGGGTATTGCTGAGCTCTTGGCTCCATCGCAGAACGACTACTTTGTGTTGAAGCCGAAGCATTCTGCGTTTTTTGCCACTCCGTTGGAGATCTTGCTGCAATCGCTCAGCGTTCGGCGTCTGATCCTCACTGGAGTCACCGGCGACCAGTGCATTCTCTATACGGCGGCCGATGCGTATATGCGTGGGTATGGCTTATTCGTGCCTTCTGACTGTACGGCATCGTTGAGTGCTCAGGTGAACGAGCAGGCGCTGGAGCATATGCGTACCTATTTTGACGCGAACACCTGCCTCTCCGAGCAACTGATTACGACAGCTCCGGCGGAGGCGCTCGCCAAGTGTGGGACTCCTCAATGAGGAAGAGGCGCGCACCATCCCGCTTTGCCAGACAATGCGGGCTAGAACCAGGATAGCCATGAACCGCGACGCGAAGGGGTGGGATGTCATCATTGTTGGAAGTGGGCCAGCAGGTCTTTCTGCCGCGCTATACCTCGGTCGAAGCCGGCGACGCACATTGCTGCTGCACTCTGGTCATTCCATGGCCAAATGGGAAGTGAATGTCCAAAACTATCTCGGATTTCCGCAAGGTATTGCCGGTACAGATCTGCTCGAGCGAGGGCTGACACAGGCGATGCAATTTGGCGTAGAGGTGATCGAAGACACCGTCGTCTCGCTCAGTGTTGGCGATCCGTTCCAGCTCGAGGGCGGAAAAACCCGTTATGAAGCCGGGCGGATTCTTCTGGCCACCGGCCTAACGCATGTGCCGCCGGATATTCCCGGCGTGAAGGAATGCCTGGGACACAGCTTGTTTTTTTGCAAGGATTGCGACGCCTACCGGGTACAAGGTCAACGAATTGTCATTATCGGATGGAACAATGAGGCGGCAGAGTATGCCTTGGGCATGTTGACGTTTTCATCGAACGTGAAAGTATGCACGAACGGCCGGCCCGCGGCGTGGGATACGACCCATGCCGCGTGGCTCAACGAGTATGGCGTGAGCATATCGTCTTCGCGCATCCGTACCGTCCATCATGAAAGCGGATTCATCAGGTCGTTCACGTTGGAGTCCAGTGAACAGTTCGAGGCCGACGCCGTATTTACGACTCGCGGCGATGTCGTACACAATCGGCTTGCCGCCCAGGCCGGTGCTGCCTTGAATGAAGAAGGTCAGGTGGTGGTGGATCATTGCATGCAAACCAGTGTCCCGGGCTTGTATGCCGCAGGGTGTCTGACACCGGCGAATTGCCAGATGATCATCGCCGCCGGACAAGGGGCCACTGCGGGGCAGGCGATCAATCGCGATCTGTTTGAAGAGAGTTTGCGCCGACATGCACTCCCAATGCGAGCCTCGACGAGGGATTGCCGGGAGAGCCATCGGTTGATGTGCTAGAAGGCGTGAGGTTGTATGGCGATGTTGAAAAGCCATTCCGCTCCGAATCTCCCTCAACCTGAGGCCGCTTCCGAGGTCGCCTCACATCTCCTCGAAGAATGCCGCATGGTCCTCCCCGGTATTCAAGCGCTATTCGGGTTTCAGCTCATCGCGGTGTTCAATAACAAATTTGGCGAGATGCCGGAGGCGCATCAGACGTTGCATTTGCTCGCTATTGTGTTCGTCACTATTTCGATCGCCTTCGTCATGACGCCGGCGGCCTATCATCGGCAGGCCCATCAGTTCGCGATCAGTCGTACCTTCGTCCAGCTCTCGTCTCTGCTGCTGTTGTTGAGCATGATCCTGCTGAGCGTAGGTATCTGCCTCGACGTCTATGTGGTTTGCGCGCTCATCACGGGAAGTGACGCGATCAGTCTGATGGTGGCCCTGGCCGCAGCTTTGCTGTTCGCATTGCTCTGGTTTGTCTTTCCGCGCTGTATTAGGAACCCATAAAGTCCTCTCTTTGCTCCCTGCATCGTCCTCTTCTGTGACGACCACATGACGTGGCTCCCTTCACGAACTAGGGATGACACGAGCTCTCCTGATGGAATCTGTTTGATAGGCTGTTGCGAGAGTGTGAGCCGATTTAACCCATAAGGAGGCCGTCATGGCAGGGAAAACCGCATTTGCATCGGGGGTTGTTGAGATGCTGAAAGAGGACCACGCCAAAGTAAAGGGGTTGTTCGAGGAATTTGAATCTGCCGACGGCCAGGAGCAAGCAGAAATCGCCGCGACGGCCATTTTTGAATTGGAGATCCATGCCGAACTCGAAGAGAAGCTGATTTACCCCGCGATCCGTGAGGCGATTGACGACAGCGACATGATGAATGAAGCTGTGGAAGAGCATCACCTCGTGCACGTGCTCATCAAAGAACTGAAGAAGTTAAAGCCGAAGGATGAAAAGTTTCATGCGAAGTTCAGTGTGTTGAGCGAGCTCGTCAAGCACCACATTGAGGAAGAAGAAGGCGAGATGCTGCCGGAGGCTGAACGTCACGACATCGATTGGGATGCGCTTGAAGTGGCGGTCATGAAACGCAAAGAGGCGTTGATGGCAAAGTCCTCGAAGAAATCCGGGTCGAGATCAAAAGCCACTCCCAAGTCAGGGCGAAGCTGAGTGTCTGGCGGCGGGGTACGAACCGTGGGGATCGTCTCTAATCCTTCTCTTTGAGAGGAGCATCGTATGAGGAACCACACAACATTGGTGATCGCTTGTCTGACGGGAGGTGTTCTCGTGTGTGCTGCCCTGCCATCCGGCGCACAACATTCAAGCGGCGGCACGCCGCCGGCTGTCACTGAAGGAAAAGCGGGGACTCATGGCGGGTCTGGCAGCCAAGGCCAGGGACAAGCTGGGCAGACTCAGGCTGGGCAGGGCCAGACAGGTTCAGGGGGAACTCAAGGCAGTAAAGGAAGCACAGGGGGAGGGGCATCTTCCTCAGGGTCCGGGATGGGGTCGGGGTCCGGCATGGGAGGTGGGACAGGAATGGGCTCCGGAAGCGGGGGAAGCTCGGGTGGCAGCGGTTCTGGAGGTGGCGGCGGGCGGTAACGCCCAGAGGTGGGCCACCGAAGGGCAAAACTGAGATGTATTCGTATCGACGGTGAGCAGGCGGCAGCGAGTGGGGCATGCATTCCTCATCCGCTGCCGCCATAGGATTGAGATAGGCCGGCAAAGGAGGACCATGCCCTTACTCAAAGAAATAATGACACCGAGTGTCGAGGTGATCGCTCCCAATGCGACGGCCGCTGACGCCGCGCGCAAGATGCGAGACCTGGATGTGGGTGCTATCCCGGTATGCGATGGAGAAAAACTGTTGGGGATGGTGACGGATCGCGATCTCGTTTTGCGTGTTCTGGCCTTGAGTCGAAGCCCGGTCGATGCCTTAGTGACTGACGCGATGACGCCGGGGTTAGTGTACTGCTTCGAGGATCAGGATGCCGAGGTCGCCGCGGAACTGATGGCGGAGAAACAGATCCGCCGGATACCGATTCTGTCAAAAAACAAACAACTCGTCGGGATCGTCTCCTTAGGCGATCTCGCTTTAGACGGATTGGACCAGCATACGTCTGGCGAAGTCATCCATGACGTATCGGATCCATCACGAGGAGGCCATTAGTCGGACGATTCACCGGCAGGAATATTCTCGTTTGCCACAAGGAGGCGCACAATGGCCAGGTACAGCAAAGGCTCGCAGAAAACCGTCAAGGAGGCCATGCACAAGCGTAAGAAGGGGACGCTCAAAAGCGGCAGCGGGAAAAAGGTGAAAAGCAAAAAGCAGGCGATTGCCATCGGGTTGTCCGAGGCTCGCAAAAAGGGCAAGAAAGTCCCCGCCAAAAAATCTGCGAAATAGACTGACGCGTCCGCCGGACTAGGGCGTCAGCACGATCTTCATGCAGTGGTCTTCCTTTCGGTTGAATTTTGCAAAGGCCTGCGGCGCTTCGTGGAGGCGCATCCGATGGGTAATAATTACACTCGGATCGATCTCTCCGCGCTGAATTCTCTCCAGCAAGGGCGCCATGTAGCGCTGCACATGGGCCTGTCCCGTTTTGATCGTCAATGAGCGATTCATGATGGACCCGATGGGAAACTTGTCGATAAAGCCGCTGTAGACGCCGATGATCGAGACGGTGCCGCCGTTTTTGCAACTCATGATGGCTTGTCGCAAGGCATACGGACGATCGCTTTCCAGCATCACGGCCTGTTTCATCCGATCATAAGCGGCAAGGACTCCGGGGCCGTGCGCTTCCATGCCCACAGCGTCGATACAGGCGTCGGGACCTCGACCGCCGGTCATTTCCATCAACCGATCATAGACCTCTTCTTCTTCATAGTTCATGGTGTCAGCGCCACCATCCCGTGCCATCTGCAGGCGATCAGGAAACCGATCGATGGCAATGACGCGTTCGGCACCCAGAAGAAACGCGCTACGGATGGCAAATTGTCCAACGGGGCCGCAACCCCACACGGCGATCGTGTCACCGGATTGGATCTGGCAATTTTCGGCGGCCATGTAGCCGGTGGGGAAAATATCGGAGAGGAACAACACCTGTTCGTCGGGGATGTCCGAGGGAATTTTAATCGTCCCCACATCCGCGAAGGGCACCCGGGCATACTCCGCCTGCCCACCGGCGAATCCGCCGAGCATGTGAGAATAGCCGAATATGCCGGACGGAGAATGCCCTAACAACTTTTCCGCCATCCATGCGTTGGGGTTGGAATTCTCGCAGAGCGAAAATAATTCCTGCCGGCAGGGGAGACATCGCCCGCAGGCAATCGGAAACGCCGTGACGACCCGATCCCCAACGCGCAAGTTGGTGACCTCGCTGCCGACTTCGACCACCTCACCCATGAATTCGTGCCCGAGAATATCTCCGGCCTTCATGGTCGGCATCAATCCATTGTATAGATGAAGGTCCGAACCACAGATGGCCGTCGAAGTCACCTTCAGGATGGCGTCACGGCGATTGAGGATCGTCGGATCGGGAACCTGTTCCACGCGGACATCGCCCGCACCATACCAACAATTCGCCTTCATGGGGATCCTCCTTGCTTCCGTCGTTCACGCAGATAGATGCACGATGGGTTTAAGTGTGACTCCCGGCTGGTTGCGCCGGCCGTTGCTGGAGAATCCCTTTGCCATGTAACGATCCGTCCGATTTCAGCACTTCCCCGACTTCAATAATTTGCTTGAGCCGGCGAAGATCACTCTGGACCTGCTGGCCGGGTTCGCTGCCGAACAGTTTCGCAATGGAAGCACCCAGCACCCCAGCCGGCACGTTGTATTCCATCACCACTCGTACAAGAGTCCCCCGTCCGCCGGGCGACGGTGTGAATTCCACCGAGCCGGTGTGGTGGATGTCCGCCTGCGAGGTCGTTCGCCACGCGATCTTTCGGTTCGGTTCGTCGTCGGTGATCTCCGCGTTCCATTCAACCCGATACCCGGCCGGTCCTTTCACCGTCCAATGAGAATGGTGCCGGTCGTAGATGGTCACCGATTCCACGTGCTCGGTGAAGCGAGACAGGTTTTGGAAATCGCGCCAGAAGAGATAGAGCGCTTCGGGGGAACTATCGATCATGATCGTTTTTTTGATCAAGACGGCTCCATCGTCACTCGTCCAGCCCACCATCCTGCTCAAATGCCGGCTCGCAAAACAATCCACCGCCGCGATTCCCGCGACGGCCAGCATCGCCGCGGCCGTTCTCTTGCGGTTTCCTTGCGCACTGGAGAGCGCTGTAGCAAGGAGCGCCAGATCGAGGGCATCGCCGCCGACACGGGACCACATCCACCCCGCTGGGCGTCGCTCCGAGAGGATGCCAAGCCCCATCGTAATCTCTCGTAATCCAGAGGCTCCGAGCAGCCAGCGATGATCATGTGGCAGGCCGGCCAGGCGAGCGACGGTTCGGGGAGCAAAGAGTTCTGCCATCCCTAGTCCGATGCTGAACCATCCGAGGGTCTGTGCGAGCCGTTCGTGGGATGCATCGTCAGAGTGATCGCGCTGGGGGCTGCGTGATCGGAATCCGGGTTTTGAGTTTATCGCGGAGCCGGTTCGGTCGTCTGAGGCGGTCGGATGTTCCAAAGTGGTGGTTCCTCCCGCATCCTGCCTTTCCATAGCGGCGTCTCCTTTCGGGTCAGCGTGGCTCTTGAGGGCCAATTCAGTATGGGGCATCTTAAAAGCCTTCGTTTCTCTTGTTGCCTGGCAGAGTCCCTAGTTTATGTGGCTCGGGCAACTACTAGCTCCACCTTCTGTCGCTATCCGTCACAGTAGGATGTCCATCTCCCGTATTTCTTGTGTAATCGCGGAAGGGTCGTCTCGGTTTATGGACGTCGCGTTACAGTATGACCGCCTGCAATTCGCCGTCACTGCGACATTTCATTATCTCTTTCCCCAACTCACCATGGGGCTGGGGCTGTTCGTCCTGTACTTTCGCACCAGGGATCTCTTCAGCGACGGCGAGTACTTTCATGAGGTCGCTCGCTTCTGGACCGGTATCTTTGCCCTGAGTTTCGCTTTTGGCGTCGTCACCGGTATTCCGTTGGAATTCCAGTTCGGCACGAATTGGGCGGCGTTCTCCAATTACGCAGGAGGGATTATCGGTCAGACGTTGGCGATGGAGGGGGTCTTCGCATTCTTCCTGGAGTCCTCGTTCCTAGGAGTGCTCCTCTTCGGTGAGTCTCGATGTAGCCGGCGGATTCTGTGGGTGGCGAGCGCGATGTTGTGGACCGGTTCCTGGCTTTCCGGCTATTTCATTCTGGCCACGAATGCCTGGATGCAGCACCCCGTGGCGTATCGTGTCCTCGACAACGGGAAGTTGGCCATTGAGAGCCTCGCGGAACTGCTCACGAACCCCTGGTTGCTCTGGCAATTCACCCACAATATGACGGCTGCGGTCGCCACCGGTTCATTCGTCATGGCGGCTGTCGGAGCACTGTATCTCTTGGCTGGCCGGCATCTGATGCATGCGAAGACCTATGTGCAAACCGGAGTGGTGGCGGGGGCGGTGGCCTCGGCGCTCTTGATTACTCCGACCGGTCATGAAAGCGCGCGCCAGGTGTTTGAGCATCAGCCCATCAAGGGAGCGGCGTTTGAAGGCCTGTTTCGCAGCGAGCGCGGGGCAGACATCCTTCTGATCGGTCAGCCCAATCTCGAGACGATGACGATAGACAACCCGCTCGTGGTCCCGTCGGCGCTCAGTCTGCTCGTGTATTACGATCTCTATGCCAACGTGAAAGGGCTGGATGCCTTTCCTCCGCAGGACTGGCCGGACCATATTGCCCTCTTATATTTTTCCTATCACATCATGGCCGGACTGGGGACGTGGCTGGTCGGCGTGATGGGGTTGGCATTCCTGTGGTTATGGCGCGGCAGATTGTTTGCCTCCAGCTGGCTGCTCTGGTTGCTGCTGTTGAGCGCCCCCGCTCCCTACATCGCGACCACTGCCGGTTGGATGACGGCAGAATTGGGCCGCCAGCCATGGCTGGTCTATGGTCTATTTCGCACGGCGGAGGGCATCTCGCCTCTCGTGCATTCGGGTAACGCACTGTTCACTCTCCTCGGTTTTCTTGGTCTCTATCTCGCCCTCGGACTGCTGTTTGTATTGTTATTTCTCGAGATACTTCGACGGGGACCGATTGACCATGGGGCGCCTGCCGGACAGTCAGGGAAATTGTGATGGAAACATTGTGGTTCAGCGCCCTCACCTTCGTGCTGACGATGTATATCGTCCTTGATGGATACGACTTGGGCGTGGCGATAATCTTTCCCGTTGTGGCCATAGATGAATCCGAGCGACGAATGGTGCGTGCCACCATCGGTCCGGTATGGACCGGGAATGAAGTGTGGTTGATCGCTGGAAGCGGGCTGTTGTTTCTGTCTTTTCCCAAAGCCTATGCAGGCGGGTTCAGCGGATTCTACTTGGGCTTCATCATGGTGCTCTGGCTCTTGATGGGGCGCGGACTAGCATTTGAATTGAGAGGCCATGTCGAACATCCACTCTGGCGGCGCTTTTGGGATACGATCTTTTTCGTGACGAGCCTGTCGTTGGCGTTTCTTCTCGGACTGTTCGCCGGTAACGTCATCCGCGGTG
>CAADGJ010000046.1 GCA_900696505.1 uncultured Nitrosospira sp. | reverse complement strand
CTCCGCACTCTCTGTATGACATCCTTCATGGTGAAACTCCTTTGCCCCTTGTGATGAAGTTGCTGTTGCTAACTTTCAAGCCGATAGGCAATCGGCACGAGAATGGTGATTTGCTCTTTCCCCAGCGGATGTTTCAGGGCGAGGGGAGAGGCCTTCCGCAACACCGAGATGGCATCCTGATCCAGCAACCCGTGTCCGGAGCTTTCGGCGATCAAACATTCCAGAATTGTTCCGTCATGGCGTATGACCGCCTCCAGCACGACCTTGCCCTCCCACCGGCGTGCCCGCGCCTGCCGGGGATAACGCTTTAATTCTTCAATCCTGGACCACAGCGACTCCGCTAACCAGCCAAGGTCTGCCTGCGCCAGAGCCTGTTCACGCACCTCACGATGTACGACTGCGCTTTGATGCACGACAACCGGCTCCGGTACGATCGACTCCTGCGGCTCAATAACGGGAGCCGCTGAGGTCGCCACAGGTGCTTCAGTCTCAACGGCCGCTTGCTCGATGATGGGCGGCTGCTCCACTGCAGTCGACTGCGTTGCGACAGGAACCGCCGACTCTTGAATCATCGCCTCGGATACCTGCGTCACCACGGCCTGTGCTTCAACGGTATGAACAGTCTCCTGACGTTCTTGGGGAAGGATTTCTTGCGCATGCGCCACCTTGGTTTCATGTACCGGTTGCGAGGTGACAGGCTGTACCTCTGTCGCGACCGCCTGACGTTCCTGAGGAGCGGAGCGTTCGACTACTCGCGGGGTGACTTGCGTAGCCTGAACCGTTTGAACGACTGCCGTCCGCTCCACGACCTGAGATACTGGCTCCGGTGAAGGCTGCGACACCGGCCGAGACACGGGCTTTTGGGGCTGTGGCGGTTGCGGAACGGACTGTTGCGGAGGGAGGGGCTCAGCTGCTACAGGACTCGGGGCTGGGGCCGACTGCAAGGCGACATCCCATCGAAAGGTCTCGGTTTGCCGATGGGGTGTGACCTCCATCACCGCCTGCATCGCGAGGGCGACAAGTCCGCCATGCAACAGCAATGAGATCAGCCATCCATCCCTACGAGATCCCCGCTCGTATACGATATCGGCTCTGAGTGCGATGTCTGACATGCTCCGACCTCCTCCCCGACCACACAAACAGGTCCGCGGGACAATAAATAAAAAAAGCCCAAAGCTGTCGTGATACAGCTTTGGGCTCTGACCGCAGGGGTCGCTGGCCTTATTCGAGTGTTGCGCGAACGTGACGCACTACCCGCGTCCTTGACCAAGACTTACTCGGCTTTTCTCCCGGCAAGTCTTGATAGCAATTCTCAATATCATGATCGCGAAACAGTTGTCAATGCGCATATCGCCGTACTCACGGCGGCGGAGCACCTCCATGTATGTCGTGCGAGTCCCTATGCGGCGGGATGAGGAGCGCTCTCTCGGGCGCGGACCCATCGCAGTCGCAGACGGTCGAGGAGCAGGTAGACAACAGGAGTGGTGTAGAGGGTGAGAACCTGACTCACCAGCAACCCGCCTACAATGGCAATACCGAGCGGGCGACGCAGTTCCGATCCCACCCCCATGCCAACAGCCAGAGGCAACGCGCCCAAGAGGGCGGCCGCCGTGGTCATCATGATCGGTCGGAACCGTAACAGGCAGGCTTCATAAATCGCCGCCTGGGGAGTTTTTCCTTCTCCCAGGCGTTCACTCTGCAAGGCGAAATCGATCATCATGATGGCATTTTTCTTCACAATGCCGATCAAGAGCATAATTCCAATCAAGGCAATCATGCTCAACTCAGACTTGAACAGCAGCAATGCCAACAGGGCCCCGACCCCGGCGGACGGCAGCGTGGAAAGAATGGTGAGGGGATGAATATAACTCTCATACAGAATCCCCAGCACGATATACACCGTGACTAACGCCGCCAGGATCAACCAGGGTTGGTTCTCTACAGACGACTGAAACGCTTTGGCCGTTCCTTGGAACGTCCCTCGCACACTCGCCGGCAATCCGATCTCATGCATCGCCTGGTCGATCGCCGCCACCGCCTCACCGAGCGACACGCCGGCCGCCATGTTGAAGGACACGGTCACTGCGGGAAACTGCCCCTGGTGATTGACGGACAAGATGGCATTGGCCGGTTCGTACCGTGTCACCGCACTCAATGGCACTTGAGCACCATTCGGCGAACGGACATAGATTTCGTGGAGTGCATCGGAGTTCTGCCAATACTGCGGCGCGACCTCCATCACGACATGGTATTGATTGAGCGGCGTATACATAATCGAAACCTGCCGCTGACCGAACGCATCGTAGAGGGTGTCGTCGATCAATTGAGGCGTCAAACCGAGTCGTGACGCGGTACTCCGGTCGAAGATCACCAGCGATTGTTGACCGCGATCCTGCTGATCGCTATTCACGTCCACAATCTCCGGCAAAGTGCGTAACTTGTTCTCGACTTTAGGCGCCCAGGTGTTGAGCTCCTCCAGATCCACGCTCTGGAGAGTATATTGATACTGCGCACTGCTGGCCCGCCCGCCGATTCGCAGATCCTGGATAGCTTGCAAATAGGTCGGGGCACCCGGCACTTTTGCCAGCTTCGGGCGCAACCGGGCAATGACCTCCTCGGAACTCATGCCGCGTTCTTCCAGCGGTTTCAATGCGATGAACATACGGCCCGTATTAGTGGTGCCGGAATGGCTCCCTCCGCCGGTGAACCCGGTGATGCTCGCCACCGCCGGGTCGCTCTTGATGATCCCTACCACCTCGGTCAACTTGTCTCGCATGGCCTGGAACGAAATATCCTGCGCGGCACGGATGTTTCCGAAGAGGCGCCCCGTATCCTGCTGCGGGAAAAACCCCTTCGGCACTAACACATACAGATAGAGCGTAAGGGCCATGGTCGCCAGGGTCACGATCAACATCGTGCGGGGATGCCGGAGAACCCAGCCGAGACTCGTAGCATATCCTCGCAGCATCACATTGAATCCCCGCTCGCTGATGCGATACCACCATCCATGGGCGACATTGGTCTCCGACTTCAATACTCGCGCGCACAGCATGGGAATCGTCGTCAACGACACGAGCAATGACACTCCGATCGCCACCGAGAGCGTCACGGCAAACTCACGAAACAACCGCCCCAGCATCCCGCCCATGAGAAACACCGGAATGAACACCGCCACCAAGGATACGGTCATCGACACCACCGTAAACGCGATGTCTTTCGCTCCTCGCAACGCCGCTTCCATGGCCGGCACGCCCTGCTCACGATAGCGTGTGATGTTTTCCAGCACCACGATGGCATCGTCCACCACAAAACCGGTCGCGATCGTCAAGGCCATGAGCGACAGGTTGTCTAAGCTGTAATCGAGGAGATACATCACGCCGAACGTGGAAATCAGCGACACGGGCACAGCCACCGCGGGGATGAGTGTGGCGCGAAGATTCCGGAGAAACACGAACACGACGAGAATGACCAGGGCGACCGAGATCGCGAGGGTCCGCTCCACGTCGTGCAAGGAGGCGCGGATGACGGGAGTTCGATCCATGACGATCGACAGCGACATGCTCCCCGGCAGCGACGCTTCCAGCTGCGGCAACCGCGCGCGAAGCCGATCCACCGTCTCGATGATGTTGGCATCAGGCTGCCGGTAGACGATCACCAAAACCGCCGGTGTACCATTCGCGACCCCCATAGTCCGCAGGTCTTCCACCGATGATTCCACGGAGGCGACATCCGACAGATGCACCGCCCGTCCGTTTCGATAGGCTACGATCAAGGGCAGATATTCATCCGCTTTATGCAACTGATCATTCGTCCGGATCTGCCAGGTGCGGTCATCCGCGGTGAGCTGCCCCTTCGGACGATTGACGTTCGTACTGGTCAGCACCTCCCGGACGTCGCCCAGTCCGATGCCATACTTATTCAGGGCAGTAGGATTCAGATCGACACGGACCGCCGGCAAGGAGCCTCCGCCCACCGCCACCTGCCCGACGCCTTCCACCTGCGAGAGTTTTTGCTGCAAGATGCTCGACGCCGCGTCGTACATTTGTCCGCGCGTGACGAGTTCCGAGGTAATGGCCAGAATGAGAATGGGCCCGTCGGCCGGATTCACAATGCTGTAGCGCGGTGCACTCGGCAGGTTTGGCGGGAGATCGACACGGGAGGCATTGATCGCCGCTTGGACGTCGCGCGCAGCGCCATCGATGTCACGGTCGAGCTCAAACTGCAGTGTGACGTTAGTGCCTCCCATCGTGCTGGAGGACGTCATTTCTGTCACTCCGGCAATCCGGGTGAACTGCCGCTCCAGCGGAGCCGCCACCGACGAGGCCATGATCTCAGGGCTGGCTCCCGGCAACGAGGCTGATACATTGATCGTCGGAAACTCGACTTGCGGTAGTGCGGCAACCGGAAGGAATTGAAACGCCACGATGCCGATGAACGTCGCACCAATGGTCAATAACGTGGTGGCAACCGGGCGCCGGACAAAGGGGGCGGAGATGTTCATGGTGGACCTATCGGCAGCGCATCGGCCACGGACACCGGTTCGCGACTGCGGCGGAAACGCGTCGCAACCCGATCCAAAGCCAGATACACCACAGGCGTGGTGTAGAGCGTGAGGAGCTGGCTCAAGACCAATCCTCCCACGATCGCGATCCCGAGCGGGCGTCGTAATTCCGAGCCTACCCCTGTCCCCATCGCCAGAGGCAAGGCGCCGAAGAGCGCAGCCATGGTGGTCATCATGATCGGGCGAAACCGCAACAGTCCGGCTTCGTAGATGGCCTGCTCTGGTGGTTTGCCTTCGTTGCGCTCGGCCTCCAAGGCAAAGTCGATCATCATGATGGCGTTCTTCTTCACGATGCCGATGAGCAACACAATGCCGATCAGCGCGATGATGCTGAATTCCATACGGAACAACATGAGGGCCAGCAGCGCGCCGACACCCGCCGAGGGAAGGGTGGAGAGAATCGTCAGCGGATGGATGTAGCTCTCATACAAAATGCCGAGCACGATGTAGACCGTGATCAAGGCGGCCAGAATCAACAGCGGTTCATGTTCCAGAGAGTTTTGAAAAGCCTGCGCCGCGCCCTGAAAACTTCCGCGGATACTGGCGGGAAGCCCCAATTCCTGCGTGACATGCCGAATCGCTTCCACCGCCGCGCCAAGCGAACCATTCGGCGCAAGATTGAACGAGATCGTCACTGCGGGAAACTGCCCCTGCCGGCTGATGACCAGCGGCACGGTGGTCTCAGTCACCCTGGTGAAGACATTCAACGGCACCGATCCGCCGCTGCCTCTCACCTCCAGAGCTTGCAGGGCTTCCGGTCCTTTCTGAAATTCCGGCATCACCTCCAGAATGACGCGATACTGATTCAACTGCGTAAACATCGTCGAAACCTGCCGCTGGCCAAACGCATCGTACAAGGTATCCGTGATGAGTTGCGGCGTGATGCCCATGCGTGACGCGGTATTGCGGTCGATCTCTACGAGCGAAGCCAGCCCCTGATTCAGTTGATCGCTGCTGACATCGCGCAGTTCAGGGCGCAGCTGCAAATGTTCCAGTAGTTTCGGGGCCCACCGGTTCAGCTCCTCCGGATCGGCATCTTCCAACGTATATTGAAACTGCGTCCGACTCACCCGATCTTCCACCGTGAGGTCTTGCACCGGCTGCATGTGCAAGGTGATCCCTTCCACGTCAGCCACACGTGATTCCAGCCGTCTGATGATGTCACCGGCGCCCTCCAGCCGCTCGCCCAAGGGTTTCAGATTAATGTAGACGCGCCCGCTGTTGAGCGTCGTATTCGTGCCGTCCACACCGATAAATGACGTGAGGCTTTCCACGGCCGGTTCCTCGAGGATGACGCGAGCCAGAGCTTGCTGCCGTTCCGCCATCGTGCCGAACGAGACCGCTTGCGGGCCTTCCGTGATGCCGAGGATGACGCCTGTATCCTGGAGCGGAAAGAATCCTTTGGGAATCAGAACAAACAGCGCGACCGTGACCACCAGCGTGGCGCCCGTCACAAGCAGCGTCGCCTGTTGGCGCCGAAGTACCCACTGCAGACTTCTCCCATAGCCCGCGATGATGCGATCCAGCATCTGCTGCGAGGCTCGCGACAACGGTCCCGGATGCTCCTCCCGCCGTTCGCGCAAAAGCCTGGCGCACATCATCGGAGTCAACGTGAGCGACACGATTGCCGAAATGAGGATCGTAATGCTCAGCGTCACGGCAAACTCCCGGAATAACCGTCCCACCACATCGCCCATGAACAACAACGGGATCAATACTGCGATCAGGGACACGGTCAACGACAGGATCGTGAAGGCGATTTGCTTGGACCCCTTGAGAGCAGCCTGGAAAGGCGATTCCCCCTGTTCGATGTATCGCGCGATGTTCTCGATCATCACGATGGCATCGTCGACCACGAAGCCCGTGGAGATCGTCAGCGCCATCAAGGTCAGATTATTCAGGCTGAACCCCATGAGGTACATGAGGCCAAAGGTGCCGATAAGAGAGAGGGGTACGGCCACCGCCGGAATCACCGTGGCCGGCAATGTGCGGAGAAACAAAAAAATCACCAGAATCACAAGGGCCACCGCTAGCACCAATTCGAACTGTACATCGCGAACGGTCGCGCGAATCGAAGTCGTGCGATCGGTCAGCACGGAGACCTGCACGGATGACGGGAGGGTTCCCTGTAGCTGCGGCAGCAACTGCTTGACGCGGTCGACCACTTCGATGACATTCGTCCCCGGCTGGCGCTGAATGTTGACGATCACCGCCGGCGTCTCGTTCATCCAGGCGGCCTGCTTGGTATTTTCGACATCGTCGATGACCTCGGCGACTTCCGACAGCCGAACCGGCGCGCCGTTGCGATAGGCCACGATCAGCGCCTTATAGTCTTTGCCGGCAAACAATTGGTCCGTGGCGTTGATGATGGAGGCGCGACGCGGCCCGTCGAAACCGCCCTTGGCCTGGTTCACATTGGCGGCAGCCACCACCACGCGGAGATCTTCCAACGTCAACCCGTAGGCGGCCAACGCGCGCGGATTCGCCTGTATCCGCACCGCCGGACGCTGGCCCCCGCTGATGCTTACGAGACCGACACCGGACAATTGCGAAATCTTTTGCGCAAACCGGGTTTCGGCAAAGTCACGCACTTGCGACAGAGGCAAGGTAGCGGAGGTCAACGCCAGCGTGAGGATCGGCGCATCTGCGGGGTTAACTTTGTTGTAGACCGGCGGCGCAGGAAGATCGCGAGGCAGGAAGGTGGCCGCGGAATTCATGGCCGCCTGCACTTCCTGCTCAGCGATATCTAGATCGATGTCGAGACTGAATTGAAGGGTAACGACCGAACTGCCCCCGGAACTCGTGGAGGTCATCTGATTGAGCCCGGGCATTTGCCCGAACTGCCGTTCCAGTGGAGCCGTAATGGAAGACGTCATCACGTCCGGCCCGGCGCCGGGATAAAACGTCAACACTTGAATGGTGGGATAATCGACCTGCGGAAGCGCGGAAACGGGCAGATGGCGATATGCCAGCGCGCCGGCCAGCAGAATCGCGATCATCGTCAAGACCGTCGCCACCGGCCGCACGATGAACAGCCGCGAAGGGTTCACGTGCGTTTCCCCTGTTTTTTCCGTTCTCCTCCCGCGGGCGGACTCTCCTGGCTGGTCGGCACTGCTCCGCCCGATGGACGCATCTCGACCTTGCTGCCTTCACGCAACTTTTCCGTTCCATCCACCACAACGGTTTCACCTGATGCCAGGCCAATATCGATCGAGGTGTCTTCGCCCTGTGACACACCCACGGTCACTGCGCGCACGCTGACCGTCTGTTCCGCCTCATTCACCACGTAGACAAATGTTCCCTTGGGACCGCGTTGAATCGCGGCGGACGGCACGATGGTCGCACCTTGCTTGACATCAAGGAGCAGGCGGGCGTTCACGAACTGATTGGGAAAGAGCGCGCTGTCGTCGTTGGGAAACACCGCCTTCAGGCGGACGGTCCCAGTGGTCGGGTCGATTTGATTGTCGACAGTGAGCAAGGTCCCCGTTGCCAATTTGCGCTTCTGCTCCCGATCGAAGGCCTCCACAACCAGCTGCTTTCCCGACTTGAGCCGTTCGAACACCGCCGGCAGATGATCTTCCGCCAACGCAAAGACGACGGTGATCGGCTGCAATTGCGTGATCACCAGCAATCCGTTGGGATCGTTGGCATGCACGATATTGCCCGCATCTACGAGGCGCAGCCCGACCCGCCCGTCGATCGGCGCGGTAATGCTCGAATAGGTCAGTTGCAACTTGGCATTGTCGATCTGTCCTTGGTCCGCCTTGACGATACCTTCATACTGACGCACAAGGGCTTCCTGGGTATCGAGCTGCTGTTTGGGAATGAAGTTCTGTTTGTACAGGTCCCGGTAGCGTTCGAAGTCGAGCTGTGCATTCTTCATCTGCGCCTGGTCGCGCGCCATTTGTCCCTGCGCCTGGATCAACTGCACTTCAAAGGGGCGGGGGTCGATCTGCGCCAATAACTCGCCGTTCCGCACGAGTTGGCCTTCCTTGAAGAGCACGCGCATCAACTGGCCGTCCACCCGGCTCTTCACCGTGACGGTATTCATCGGGATGACGGAACCCAGGCCGTTCAAATAAATGTTGATCTCACCGGTTTTTGCCACCGCGGCCACGACCGGCGTATTGCGCGCAGCCGCCGGTGGACGTTTCTCCGCGCGACTGGGTTGCGCCTCACCGGACCGGGTCATCGTGACATAGGTTCCCACGGCCAATAGGCAGGCTGCGGAGAGCCCGATCATCCATCGTTTCAAGAGAGTGGAAAATCTCACCGACTCAGCCATTACCGCTCTTCCTTCCGTCCCCCGGCATCCTGCGCCTGCCGGACATACTCCCGGGTCATGCGCCAGCGCTGCTGCAACTGGGCATGGAGTCCGTCTAACTTGGCCTGCTGCTCAGGCGATAATGTCGCCTTCAATTCCTGCATCCCCTGATCAAGCACTCGATCGACGTCCGGTTGATGCTGCACGTGCAATCGTAACAATTCCAGATGAGCTCGCGCCACGAGCGGCTCAACCGCAGCTTGCTGAGTCGTCGACAATGCCAGTTCCTGGGTCAGCCGCTTCATAATCCGTTCCTGCCGGGCTCCCGGCCCCCGCTCCCATCGATGCTGATCTTCGTACTGATAATACAGTGACGTCCCCACGGCGCCCATCAAGGCTCCGGCGCAGAAGAGAACGCTCAGTCAAAAACTCGATCGATACATTCGGCATCATCGGACAAGAGTGCCTGCGCTCCTGTAAAGCTGACTGTCCTCCCTGCTTACAGCATGGACCTCAGCATCATACCCCATCCGCCCTCAGGACCGCAGGCGTGGCCTCTTATTATGTTAGTCGTTGATAGACCGGCAAAGGTTACACGTGACCACACAGAATCGCTCACGCCGGAAAGCTGACTGGGCCGTGCCCTATCACCCCTGGTCTACGAGTCACTTACCCGGCTTCTGTTTCCAGCGCTTGTTGACGACGAGGCGTATCTGATCAGCCAGAGCCCGGGCCGCCCCGCTTCGGTACCCGCCCTTCTTCCATAACAGCCCGAGAGCGCGGCGAGGTGTGGGATTGTTGAGTGGAATCCCTCGAAGCCCGTCATGCCGCTCTAACCCCAGAGACAGCCGGGGGAGCACGGTCGCCAATTTGCTGGTCTTCACCGTCGCGAGAATTCCTTCGATCGAATTCATTTCCACAGTCACCTTAGGCACGATACCCGCCTGTTCAAAACTTGCATTCAACAAACGGCGCGTACAAAAAATGCCCGGCAGGAGCACCAGGGGCTCATCCGCGAGAGACGCCAATGGCAGGTGGCGGCGTGTGGCAAAGCGGTGCCGGGGTGACGCAATCAAGACAAAATCTTCCTCAAAGAGCGGCTGAGTTGCTATCCGATCCGATCCGGGAGGAACGAACCCGATGCCTAATTCCAGGACTCCGTTCTTCACACCGGCTTCGATGTCCGGCCCGGATAGCTCATCGAATTTCAGCGAGACGTGCGGATGCAGCGTCGAGAAACGTCCAACAATGTCGGGAACCAGATAGGCGTTGACGGTTTGCACCACGCCGACGGTCAGGGTGCCGCGCTGCAGCCCTTCCTCTTCAGCAATGGCCACTTGCGCCAGTTCCATTTCACGCAGGGCACGCCGGGCATGTTCCCGAAAAATCGATCCGGCCCGGGTCAATTGGACCGATCGCCCGACCCGGTCGAAGAGCGGCACGCCGACTTCCTGCTCCAACTGTTTGATCTGGGCGGACAAGGCCGGCTGAGAGACCGGGAGCCCTTCGGCCGCTTTGGTAAAATGCAACGCGTCGGCCACCGCGAGAAAGTACCGGAGATGACGGAATTCCATACCACCTCTTATCATAACTAGAAGTGATTGATCTAATCAGAACAAACACTTTGACGCCTGAACGGGCCTGGCACTAGGGTGACGCCGGTCACTCGCGTCGTTGTCTAACGGATCGAACAGCATCACATGCAGCAGGTCAGCGGTTTCATACGTTCCATTCAGGTGGGTCTGCCTGAGCAGGGTCATCCGCACTGCCACGAAGATCGCCCCCCGCAATCCTGGTCCACCGGCATCTTCAAGCGTCCAGTCCGTGGCCCCATTCGCCTCCAGCAACAGAACTTGGAGGGTGACGGCCAAGCAGATCTCATCCACCACGGAGGCGTCGACAAGGCGGTCTGTGTGTATCCGTCCGAGCATTGGTTTCACTGGAGCAGCGTCCTCCCGCAGCAACAACTCATCGGCGGCGAGTTCGGCGAAAACTTTACTCTCGAAGGACTGACGGAAGCAGACGTGTGCATTGGAGACATTTTTTCAGTGGGGTCCGCTGTCGTGCAGATATCTCAACCACGGCAGCCCTGCTGGAAGCTGGCCCGGCGCTGGCAGATCAAGGATCTGGCGGTGCAAGTAGAACAGACCGGATTCACGGGATGGTATTTTCGCGTCCTTCAAGAAGGTGTCGTCGAATCACGCATCCCGTTACGCCTAACGGATCGCCCGTATCCCGAATGGACGGTCACCACCGCGAATCGGATCATGCATCAGGAACACAGCAACCTGAAAGCCGCTGAACATTTGAGCCTCTGCCCGCTGCTCTCTGCAAGTTGGCGCCACGCATTGCACCAGCGGAGCCAGCAGCAGAACAGTCCGGATCCGCAGCCACGTCAATTCGGCGATTCTCAATCCTAATCACCATTCTTTCCGGAGGTGTTATGACTCGTCTCATTCTATCCGTCTGCAGTCTGGCCCTTGGCGCCATTCTCGCCATGAGTTCCTGGTGCGCCGCTGAAAATGTGACCACCATCAACATCTTGTCTCCGCGCAACGGCGACTCCGTCCCGGAAACGTTCGAAATCAAGTATGAGATTTTGAATGCGCCGGAGGGGAATCATGCTCACGTCTACCTGGATGGCGCCTACCAGAAAGGGTTCAAGGGTACCTTCACGCACGTGCCGAAAGGCGAACATACCATTACGGTCAAAATTGCCGATCATGACCACAAAGATGCAGGAACGGCGACAGACAGCGT
>CAADGJ010000045.1 GCA_900696505.1 uncultured Nitrosospira sp. | reverse complement strand
GCCGCCCAGGCAACAAGGCTTAGAGCGATGACTGCCATACCACCGAGCATCACGCCGACCATAACCACCTCCTTGGATTGAGCGATTGGACCCACCGAGGAGACAGGTCCCTCCGAGGGAGAGACCCGTCTGCCTCAGGGAGCACCGCGTGCGGAGTCGCGGTACCTCTCATGAGAACCAGCGTCCGCTGCTGGAACCGTCGGTTCATGTCCGACTCACTTCGCGCCGACCTCCTGACTCGCATGGCCCTGCTGAGCCGCCTCGAGGCTGCGCGCGCACCGGAAGCCCGTACCGTGGGTCTGCAGCGCGAATCCACCGCGCCCCCTCGCCGCCGCACCGATGTCCGAGACCGGGCTGTGCCACGACCCTCCTCTAATCACCCGAACGACGCCCTTGTCGGGGCCCACTGGGTTCCGGGTCGGCGCACTGGCGTAGTAGTCGGGGTCGTACCAATCCTGGACCCACTCCCGAGCGTTACCGGCCATATCCTTGACGCCGTAGGGGGAGTCGCCCTCCGGCTTTGTACCCACTGGATGCATGGTCTTCTCCCCATCCCATTCGCGATCGTAATTGGCCCGCAGCAGGCTCGGCTGGTCGTTTCCCCAGGGGAACTGACGCCCATCCGTACCGCGCGCCGCCTTTTCCCATTCCGCCTCCGTCGGCAAACGTTTTTTTGCCCAAGTGCAGTAAGCCTTCGCGTCGTACCAAGTCACTTGTACGACAGGCAGTTGTTCGATTCCCTTCGGCGAGGTCAACGAACCGGTGCCATAGGGGTTCGGCGGGTTGCGGTGCCCGGTCATGGTCACAAACGCCATGTAGCGCTCGTTGGTCACCTCCACCTGATCGATTGTGAAGGCGTCGACGTGTACCATGCGTTGTGGCCATTCATCGGCCCGGCCCTGGGGGTTGTCATTGCCCATCAGGAAGGACCCCGCTTTAATGGTGACCATGGGAACGGGGTCCAGCTCCTTGACCGGGGCCGCTGCGAAGACCGGCGACAGGGCGACCGCGCAGGCCACCGCAGCGAATAGGCCGATCGACGAATGGCTCGGTCTCCTCCTTATGAAAACATGTGTCATTTCTTCTGCTCCTTGCTCCCTTCGATGGCCCGGGCCGTATGCATTTTGATTTCCCCGACCAGGCGACCTACCTGCTGGACTTCTCCCCGGTCGGCGGCTTCTTGTGCCTGGGGCACGAGGGTTCTCGCTTCGTGGAGATGTTGCTCGATTTGCGCTTGTAGCGCGGGCGAGGCAATCGTCCCGCCCAACGCCGCACGGTGATACACCTCCCATGCATGGTCCACGCTATGCTCGGCTTCGTGGACCATCTGGAGCGCGTCCGGATGGGGATGGCGGGAGCTATCGATGGGACCCGCCTGCGTCACTGCCGTACTCAACACGAGTGCGATACCACCGATCAGAGAACCCATTCGTGAGCCCCTCATAACTCTGCCTCCCTCATGTCGGCGAGCGGGCGACCGGCCGCCGTCGCCTTCATCGCTGTTTCAACGACTGTTCGATGAGCGCCTTCAACTCCAGCAGCTCGACACTCTTCGGATCCAGGGCCAAGCCCCGGTTCACCGATTGCTGGGCTTCGGCAAACCGCTCACGGCCCATCTCGACCAGCGCAACGATGTATGTGTCCCTGATGAGCTGTTCAAGCTCGGGCGGTGCCACCTTCGCGCAGCGGAACCCCAACCCCACGCCGTAACTGTTGTTGAGCGGGTGGTTCCAGAACCGATGTGTCGAACGGACCGTGCCCTCAGGAGCGATCCACGACCCTCCCCGGATGACGCGCTTCTCGCCGACCGTGAGGCGATCGACGTAGGTCCCGGTGCCGCCGATCCAGAGCGGTTTCTCCGGACCGGTCGGGTTCACCATGGTCTGCAACTTTCCGTAGTATTGCGGGTCGTACCAATCGTTCACCCACTCGAAGACGTTCCCTGCCATATTGTAGGCGCCGTAATAACTGGCTCCCTCCGGCAAGGCATCCACAGGCAGTGTCGCTTCCCGCTGGCGGTTGTAATTGGCCTTGGCGGCATTGAACTCGTTGCCCCATGGATACAGGTTGGCATTAGGGCCCCGCGCGGCCTTTTCCCACTCGGCTTCCGTCGGCAGCCGCTTGCCACGATATTCGCAATAGGCCTTCGCGTCATACCAATTCACCCCCACCACCGGCTGGTGCGGTGTATTAAGACGAGGGTCATCCCAGTAGGCCGGAGCCGGGTGGCTTGTAGACATGATGAACTCGCCGTAGTCCTTGTTCGAGACCTCGTACTTGTCGATGAGATAGGAATCCAAGAAGACCATGTGAGCCGGCCCTTCGTCATGAAACGCCTCGGCCGACCAGGGAGTCTTCATGCGCTTGTCATAGGCGGTGAGCCGTTTGCTCGACTCGGTCTGCTGTTCATGATCGAGACCCATCACTGACGGCCCATGACCTACATAGACCATGTCCTTGGGTACGAGCGGGTCCTCTGCCTGCGCCGCCGCGCTGAACAGCGAGAGCGTCGTGATCACTCCAACCTGTAAGATGCGTTCGATTGTCTTCATAGACGCCTCCTCTGCGTCATCCTGAGCAGGGAGCGGCTGCGCCGCTCCCTCCCGACAGGAGACTACTTTTTTGTGCTCTTCTTGATCAGCTCTCGGGTTGCCTGGTATTCCGCATTGTTCGGATCCAGGGAGAGGGCTTTCTCGATTGAGGCCATAGCATCGGCTTGTTTCTCTGCCCCCATGGCGACCAGTGCTTGGATGAACGCCTCACGAGCGGCCTGGATCGACTCTTCGGACACGGCGGTGACCGACTTCGCGCAGCGGAAGCCCAGCCCAACGCCGTAGGAATTGTTCTCCGGCTGATTCCAGAATCGATGGCTCGTATGCAGTGAGGTCTCCGGCGCCAGCCAAGATCCGCCGCGCAGCACCTTGACCGGGCCCTGGTTGGCGAAGTTGTATCCCTTCTCGGCGCCGCGAGGATTCAGCGCGAGGCTGCTCTTGTAGTACTTCGGGTCGTACCAGTCTTCGACCCACTCGAAGACATTGCCCGCCATGTTGAAGACGCCAAACCCGCTCACGCCCTCGGGATAGGAATCCACCGGCATGGTGCGGCCGACGTTCTGTCCGTAATTGGCCTTTTTGGGGTCTAGGTGGTGGCCCCAAGGATAATGATTGTCTCCCTCCGGGCCCTTAGCGGCCCGTTCCCATTCCGCCTCAGTCGGCAGCCGTTTCCCCTCCCACTTGCAGAATGCGTTCGCATCCGTCCAACTCACGCCGACCACCGGCTGAGTCGGACCGTTGAGCCGCGGATCGTCCCAGTAGGCTGGGGCAGGGTGACCAGTCGCCCGCATGAACTCCTTGTAGCGGGCGTTCGACGCTTCATACTTGTCGATCAAATAGGCATCGAGAACGACCTGGTGCTTCGTTTCATCCGAATGTTCATTACTGCCCATGGCGAATTCCCCCCTGGGAATCTTCACCATATCCTTCTCGGCTACCGTCTCGGCGGCATTCGCCAACGAGAGTGAGCCTGCAACCAGCACTGTCCCGAGTCCCACTTGCAACAATGTGTGTCTCCGCATGACCCCCTCCTTGATAGTGACCAGGGCATTCCCTGGCGAGTTAAGGACCTGTTAGACCGGAACCTGCCCTTGGATGGCTACTGCCGGCTGGGAGATCAACCGTTCCGCAGTCGAGATAACACGGAAATGCCGCTTGCGCCGAATGACTGCATCGACGACGTCCCCGCATTGCACGCAACGCATGGTTTCAGAGTCCAGTTCGCCGATCGTGGCCAGCACATCCATGTGGCAATCCCGCACAAGCAACCCTTCGCAGCGGGTGCAAGCGGTTTCACACCCTCGATGATCTACCGTTCTGAGAGCCTCTCTGTTGCCGCCTCGCCCCGCCATCGCCATGTTGACCTCCTTCTTAATGTTCAATCTTTGTAACGAGTATGTCTAATGTATAACCTCTAATGTCCAATGTGTCAAGTGTTTATATATTAAATATTTGACAAACATTAGACATATGAATATAATTCCAATGAACGATGAATGCTCATAGAATTC
>CAADGJ010000044.1 GCA_900696505.1 uncultured Nitrosospira sp. | reverse complement strand
GTCTTATCCCACGTCGAAATGAGGCCGGCACGCGGGTTGGTGGTACCACCAAACGTACTGTACTGATCGTGGCGGAGACCGGCGGTCAAGACGAGATGGTCGGTGATGGCCCATTCATCCTGCATATAGGCCGCAATAAAGCTCGATCGACGTTTGTCGTCGAGATATGTGCTGGGCGGCGCAATATCGGCGTTGGCCTGATTCAGGCGAAACTGGTCTCGATACTCTGAGCCGATGGTGAATTTATGATGGTCGAACAGCCTCTTGGTGATCGTCAGTTCTGCGCCCCACCAGTCGGCCTCTGTGGAGTCTTTGTTGAGCGTAAACGGCGGTGTGCCGGTCCCGGCATAGTCGTACGGAAGGTGTGCACGATAATAATAGCGGTCGTAGTAGACCCGCGCTTTCACATTGAGCTGGTTGACGAATTCGTGCTGATAGACGAGATCGAGATAGGTCCGTTCGTCGAGCGTGTTCTGTCGATTGTCGTTGAATACCGTGCCGAAGGAGGCCGTCGGCACGTTCTTTTTGCGCCACTGGTGGCCGCCCAAGAGGGTGAAGTCTCCGTATGAGAGTTTTCCGGTGTAATAGTACAGATTGTCCCGGTCCGCATCTTTCGCAATCCCGTTATTGATTGAAGAAAATGCCGGGTAGGACAACTGGCGATGCCCTTCGCTATCCGAGAAGGAGCCGGACAGAAGCATCTCGAGGCCGTTTGAGAACTTATTGCCGTAACTGAGGCGGCTTCGATACGTATTGAAGCTGCTGGCTTCTCCGGAAACCTCCGCACCCTTGAGGTCGCGTCCCCGCTTCGTGATCACATTGACCACGCCGAAAAACGCGTTGGTGCCATACAAGGCCGAGCCGGGGCCTTTGATGATTTCGACCCGATCGATCAAATCCACGTCGATCGGCATTTCGGTGCCGGCCCCGCCCTGGTCGTAGACCGCATCGTTGAGCCGGTGATTGTCGATCAACAGCAGGACACGAGAGGTATAGTCGCCCGGCCGGTTGAAGCCGCGAATTCCCAGGTAGCCATAGTTTCGATCGTTGCTGGTAAACAGGCCCGGCACGCTGTCGAGAATCTGCGCAAAGTTTCTGTAGCCGTACTTCTTGATTTGGTCGGCCGTGATGATGATGACGGCCGCTGGTGCCTCATTCACCTTCTGGTCATACTTGGCCGCGCCATAGACTGAGGGAATCTCCTCGAAGAGCGTACTTTCCTTCCCGACGGGCTCTTGACCGTCCGGTGTGCCTGAGGAGGGTAGGTCGGGGAGATCCAGCGAGGCCTCCGTTTGCACCAAGGGAGCGTCTTCGATCGGCGAGGCCGCCAAAGAGGTGAGCGGGGTCCCCAGGATCGTGGCCGCTAAGAGGCAGCCGGTCGTTGTGGGAAGCATCCAGTTGTAGGTTCTGGCAAGGCAGCGCATGTGCGACTCCATGGAATAGGACTTATCTCTCCGTTATCGGTCGAGGGTGTAGGTAACTTGACGATTCCACTGAGGAAATGGCTGGAAGTGAATGCCGGGCAGCCTAGGAATGTGCGTGACGGGAAAGGGCGCGGGATCTAAGCGGTCATGTGGAGGAGCGGCTTCGAAGTTCGGCGGCGATGCTGGTGCAGGCGGCTTGATGCGTCTCAGCCAGTTGGGCCAGCAGATGCGCGGCATCATTGAGAGAAGCGAGGCGGCCCAGGTGTTCCAGCTCTTTGCAGTGGGCCGCTGTGGCCAACACGCCGAGCTGTGCGCTGCTGGACTTGAGTCGATGCGCGGCTTTGGCGAGGGTGCCGGGGTCCCGAGCCTCTACGGCAGCACGCATTTCCTCCACGAGAATCCAGGAGTCGTTCAAATAGGTTGTGAGGACCTTCGCGAGAATATCCGGGCGTCCCGGGCGTTGCAGCGAGCGAATCGCCTCCCAGGCAGTCTTGTCGATCTCGGGGTTGTCGGTAGGTTGCGGACTTTCGTCGGTCGATTCCCGTGGGGGGGCCGTCTGCGTGGGCATGGAAGCAGTCGTGGCGTCAGCCACCGGCGGTGTCAGCCAATGCGTCAGGATTGTGCGGAGTTGCGCCGCGGTAAAGGGCTTGGCCAGATAATCGTCCATGCCGGCAGCGAGACAGCGGGTGCGATCGCCGTCCATCGCGTTCGCGGTCAGGGCGATGACCGGGATGCGATGCCCTCCACCTGACTGACGCTCCTGTTGCCGAATAGCGGCGGTGGCGGTGAAGCCGTCCATTTCCGGCATTTGGCAATCCATCAGAATAAGATCGAACTGTTCTCGTGCCACGGCCTCAAGGGCGAGACGCCCGTTCTCGACCGCATGCACAGAATATCCCAGGACGTCCAACATCCCGGTAGCAACCTCCCGGTTGACCGGTGTGTCCTCGACGAGGAGAAGACGTGCCGAGTGGGAGACAGTCGTCACTGGTTCCGATACCACCGGATCCGGCCGGCGTATTGCTGCACGCTGCCCTGTCCTGAAGAGGCCCAGGATGGCCTGTTGCAGCAAGGTTTTCCGAACAGGTTTGGTGACCCAGCCATCGACCGCGGGCACTCCAGGAGCTCCGGCGTCATACCCCACGGACGTGAGCATCAAGAGGGGGAGTGAGGACAATTGCGGATCAGCCCGAATCGCCTGCGCCAGCTGCATGCCGTCCATGTCCGGCATCTGGAAATCCAGAATCGCTAACTCGAATGGCTGTTGCCTCGCGGCGGCCGCGCGGAGTTGCGTCAGCGCTTCGGCGGCCGATGCAGTGAGCGCAGGGATTGCGCCCCAGGAACGGAGGTGGTCATCCAGGATCTCGCGGTTCGCGGCGGTATCGTCAACCACCAGGATCCGTCGTTGGAGCAGGGCATGTTCCGGATACGGATCACCGGTGGTTGCAGGCTGTCGCTCAAAGACAGCGGTAAACCAAAAGGTCGAGCCCTGGCCCACCTGGCTCTCCACGCCGATCTGTCCCTGCATGAGGGATACCAGTTCTTTCACGATCGTCAGTCCGAGGCCTGTGCCACCGAAGCGGCGGGTCGTTGTGCCATCGGCCTGCGAAAAGGCCTCGAAGATGCGCTGATGGGCCTCGGCGGGGATGCCGACGCCCGAATCCTTCACGGCAAACCGCAGGGTGACAGAGGCGTCGGTCTCGACCACGGCGTCAATACGTACATTGATTTCGCCCGTTGAGGTGAACTTCAGCGCATTACTGATCAGGTTCAGCAGCGCCTGCCGCAGCCGGATGGGATCGCCACGAAGAGTGCGCGGTATCGCACTCGGCATGTGGCACGTGAGTTCCAGTCCTTTGCGTTGGGCCGGAGTGGCAAAGAGTTCCACGGCGTTATCGACGGTGTCCTGGAGATCAAAGTCCAGCCGTTCCAGCTGCAGTTTGCCTGCTTCGATTTTGGAGAAGTCGAGGATATCGTTGATGATCGCCAAAAGGGCTTCGCCTGATTGCTGGATCGTGCGAGTCAGGTGGCGTTGCCGGGTGTCCAGTGCGGTGGTCAGCAGGAGTTCGGTCATGCCGAGGACGCCGTTCATGGGTGTCCGGATCTCATGGCTCATGTTGGCGAGGAATTGTGACTTCGTGCGGCTGGCGGCCTCCGCAGCTTCTTTCGCCAGCAGGAGTTCCTGGGCGGTGCGTTTGAGGGGAGTAATGTCGGAGGCGACGGCCAGGTACCCCGTGATCTTGCTGTCGGCGTCACGCAGCGCCGTGATATTCAACAGCACCGTTCGCCTGGTCCCGTCTTTCCTGATGTAGGTCCACTCATGTTCATTGGGAAGATTGCGCCGGGATTTTTCAATAAAGACGTCGAACCCCGGTGCAATGGTGCAGCCGAATTCCTCGGAGAGTTGTCTGGCCCGCTCCACGATTTCCTCGCGAACGTGGAAGATCCCTGGATGTTGACGTCCGATCAGTTCGTCGGCGGTGTAACCCAGGAGCGCTTCTGCCGCCGGATTGAACAATTGAATGATGCCGTCAGGTCTGCAGGAAATAATCGCCGAGCCGGCATGGTCCAGGATGGCTCGTTGAAAAGTGGCATAGGCGCGTAGTTCGGTTTCAGCGCGGCGTTGTTCGGTAATATCGCGAACGGTAGCCTGCAATCCCTCGACACCTTGGAGTGTGATACGAGTCAATTGGACAGTGGCCAAAAAGGTTGGTCCGCCAACCCGTTTGTGCATCCATTCGAAGAGATGAAACCCCTCCCGCATGGCAGCCTCAATGGCCTTGCGCGCCTTGACCATGGACAACTCGCCGTCCGGCTGGTATTCGGGCGACACATCTCCTGGGCCGAGGGACGTGAAGTGCGCCTCGTCCCGGGCCCCGAACAGTTGGACCGTGGCCGGGTTGCAGGCAATAAAATTCCAGTTGGGCGGGTACAGAATCATGATCGCATCGCGCGAAGACTCGAAGAGGCGCCGGAATTTCTCTTCGCTCTCACGCAGGCTCGACTCGTACTGTTGCCGGGCGATGACCTGTTCGCTCTCGAGAGGAGCGTCGGGAGCTTCTCCCGGCTGCGGAGAATGCAACAATCGTTGGAGCATCCGGCGGATGGTCATGACGCCTGCTCCCTCATGCTGCCGACCGTCCTTCCCCGTTGAGTTCATCCCGCATCAAGGCAGAGACTGCGCGATGCTCAGGAATCAAGCGGTCATACAGTTCCTGGAAGTCCCCGATCCGTCCTGCGCGTGAGGCGGATTCAAGTTCGGTATACAGGAGAGCAAGGCGTTGTGCCCCCAGCTGCCCTGAGGAGGATTTCATCGTGTGGGCGATCGTGGCGATGGCTCGAGCATCCTGGTCGGCAATGGCGTTCTCAAGCCGAGCGATCTGCTTGTCGGCATAGGGGAGATAGAGCGAAAGGGCTTTATGTAAAAAGTCCGGCTGGCCTGGTCGCTGGCGGGCTCGAATGGCTTCCCAGGCATGCGCGTCCACATGCTCGCTCTCTGCTGCCAAGGGCTGAGCATGAGATGAAACGGCCTGTTGAGGTGGAACCCCGTTCGATACTTCGGCCGGCTGCGAGTCTGAAGTGGAGTCGGAAGGGACATGTTCGGGAAGCCAGCGTTGGAGCAGCTCCTTCAGCGCGTCCAAGGTAAAGGGCTTGGTCAGGTAATCGTCCATTCCTGCGGCAAGGCAGCGCTCACGGTCCCCCTCCAATGCATTGGCGGTGAGCGCGACAATGATCGTGTGTCGGGCCGGCATGGATTGCTGTTCATGGGCGCGGATCAGCCCCGTGGCCGTCAGGCCATCCATTTCCGGCATGTGACAATCCATGAGAATCAAATCAAATGCCCCATGCGCCGCCGTCTCGACCGCCTCTTTGCCCTGCTCCGCCACGGCGGTCGTGCATCCCAGGATCTCGAGCATTGTGCACGCGACCTCGCGGTTCACAGGATTGTCTTCTGCCAGGAGGATATGCCCGGCCAATGTTCTCGTCTGTTCGGGAGGCTGAATGGTTGCAGAAGCGTCTTCAGCGGACGGCGCAAGGCAAAGGCGCGTGAGACAATCTTTCAGCAATGACTGATGAACAGGTTTTCTCAACCACGCATTGAACAGCTTGGGATGGTGGTGAGATTCGTCCGTCTCGCGATCCTCTGAGCTCAGGGCGAGGATCGCCATGTCGCGCAGGTCTACGTCTTCCCGTATTTTCCGGGCAAGGTCGATGCCGTTCATGCCAGGGAGGCGAATGTCCAGCACCGCCATCTGGATCTTCTGATTCCCGCCTTTGGCCTCGGTGAGCAGGCGCAGCCCATCTTCGCTCGAGGCGGCGGATTGCACCGTCGCTCCCCAGTTGGATAAGTGTGCCTCAAGGATGTGCCGGTTAGTGGAATTGTCGTCGACGACCAGGATCGAGTGGCCCGCCAGCGGTGACGCCAGGCCTTCATGGGCGGAGACAGCTTGTGAGGCGTATTCCATCGAGACGGTAAACCAGAATGTGGATCCTTGGCCGGGAATACTATCGACGCCGACGTCGCCTCCCATCAAGTGGGCGAGTTGTTTGACGATCGCCAGCCCAAGACCTGTGCCTCCGAAGCGCCGGGTAGTGGACCCGTCCGCTTGTGAGAATGCTTGAAAGAGTCGCGCCTTGGCCTCGTCGGAAATCCCTACCCCCGTATCCCGGATGCAGCATTTGAGGTTCACGCGGGAGGCTTCCTGAGAAACCAGGCTGAGCGTGACCGATACGTCGCCGGCCTGAGTAAATTTAATGGCATTGCCGACGAGGTTGAGCAGAATCTGGCGGAGCCGGACCGGATCGCCCACGACGGCATCCGGAATCTCCTCGGGGATAAAGCAGGTCAGTTCGAGATGTTTCCGGTGGGCTGTTTCTGCCACTAGATCAATCGCCTCCTCCACCGTCTGCCGCAAGCCGAATTCAATGCATTCCAGTTTCAATTTGCCGGCCTCAATTTTGGAGAAATCGAGGATTTCGTTGATGATGTCCAGGAGGCCGGTCCCGGACTGGTGAAGCGTTTTCGCGAGGGAGCGTTGCTTCGGCGTGAGGGCGGTCGTGAGCAGCAACTCCGTCATGCCTAAGACGCCGTTCATCGGCGTCCGGATCTCATGGCTCATGTTGGCCAGGAATTGTGACTTGGCTTGATTGGCCGTTTCTGCCGCGTCCTTCGCTTGATGTAATTCGGTGGTGCGCTGCCGCACGGCGTCTTCCAACGAGTCAGTGAAGGACTGTAGCCGTTGCGCTTGGGTC
>CAADGJ010000043.1 GCA_900696505.1 uncultured Nitrosospira sp. | reverse complement strand
GGGGTCGGCGCGCGAGCGGCGATGGAGAGCGCCGGATTGAGCCACGTGGCTGCAACGCTCAGGACCACGAGACTGAGCGCGTGCAGGAGTGAGGCGATTCGTGGGAACAACGTGCGAGGGATCATTACAACTTACTCGGCGAGGCGACGGCTTTTCCGATTTCGGCAATGAGCCGCCGTTCGATCTCCGCGATCTCCTCAGCATCCACCGCCAGGACGCGCCCGCCTTGGGCTACCCGTTCAAACTCGGCTTTTACGCTCAACCGGGTGACGTTCGAGGGGAGGGCTTGAAGGGATACCACATACTGATTGCGGGAGCCGGCCGTTTCCACCGAAGTCGGGATGGAAATTTTTCGCTCGGTGACGAAGACCGCTTTTTGATCGGTTTTGACTGTGACGCGTATCCGGTACCCGTTTCGCGTCAGGGCTTCTTCAGCAGCTTTAGCAACGGCCGGCAGCGGACGCGGGAGATCCTCGACCTGCGAGCCTTTTTCTTCCACCCGTATGCTGTCCGTCGCCTGGGCGGCTTTGGCGGCGGTCCGTTGAATCTCTCCGGAGAGTTTTTTCGATTCGGCCAGTTGCGCGTCGAGCTTCGTGCCGAGCGTCTTGGCTTCGGTTTGCAGCGACTTGGCCTCGGCCTGGGCATGCTCCGTCTGCTTCTTCGCGTCCCGGAGTTCCTGGTTGAGTAGATCGATCTGCTGCTGCATGACTTTGTTACCGTCCTGCAGCGAATTCAGCAGCGATTCCTGCTTCGCCAGTTGCTTCCGGAGATTTTCGTTTTCCTGCCGGAATGGCGATTCGTCCGGGGTACACCCGACACACCACGATAGTACCGCGAGGCTGAAGAGGGAGGCGAGCGATCGCTGGGAGGCCTTGATCATAGTTTGGGTAAGACAATCAGACTAGTATCAGAGTTGAGCCCCCCTTGTCTATCTTCAATCACTTTCTCGCCGGTTTGACCATGGGAAATGGAGCGGCTATTCTGTGCTCATGCGGTACTGGTACGGGGTGATCTTCCTCATGAGTCTGGCATTGTTTCAGCCGGCCGCGGCGGCGGTTTCGATCGCAGCGATGGCTGAACCGGCGGAGCCCGTGCCTGCCGAGGACTATGCGTTTTTTGACCTCGCGGTCGAGGACAAGTTTCTGACGTCCCACACGAAGTTGGTCCTTATCGAACGGATGACGGCGACGCATCTCCATCCGGATGAGCCGCAGCTACCGACGGTCGCCTCGTTTACCGAAGGAGACTATTTCGATGGCCGTTTGCCTCAGGACCTGGTGCGGGATTTCGTGGGCAAGAATCAGCGGCCGTCTCGGCTTGATACACGATTTAGTTTCGGCGTGCGCTACCGGTTCATGATGGGCGAAGGAGGCGGCGATGCCGAAGCCTCTGTGCCGGTGATTCCCGCCGCCTGGTTGGTTCAAGAAGAAGGCGGCGCCCCCGACGTCATCGACCATCTGGCCTTTTCGCGGGTGGGGCTGAATTTGCGAGCCGATCAGGCGTTGCTGTATGTCGCGAATCCGCGTCCCAATGGGACCGGTGCGGGCTTTTTGCTATGGTTTGTGCGGCAAAAGAAGGTCTGGTCCTTGCACGACACAGAAGTGTTGTGGGTTTCACGGCCGGACCAAGGTCAATCAGGCCGCCGGTAGGATGACTGAGGCGTTCAGGTTCCTGTTCGATTCACTGAGGAGTGCGCATGATTCGTAAGACGTTTTCTGTTCCACCACTCGGGTGTAACTGCTCGATCATCGGGGACCCCGTCACCAAGCAGGCCATCGTGGTTGATCCGGGCGGCGCGCCTGAGCGCATCCTGCAGGAAGTGCGTGCGATGGGATTGACGGTGGTGAGTATTGTCCATACGCATGCACACTTCGATCATTTTCTCGCGTCCGGCGCCATGAAGCAGGCGACCGGTGCGGCGTTGTGTCTGCACCCTGACGACCTGCCGCTCTGGGACATTTTGGAGATGCAATGCCGCATGTTCGGCGTGCCCTATGTTCCGGTGCCGCAGCCGGATTATTGGCTGAAAGATGAGGAGCGTGTGGCCGTCGGCGAGATGGAAGGCGTGGCGTTGCACACGCCGGGACATACGCCTGGGTCCATGTGTTTTCACTTTCCCGCTGCAAAATTGTTGGTGGCGGGGGATACGCTGTTTCGCGGTGGCATCGGCCGCACCGATTTGTGGGGCGGGGATTTCGATGCCATCGAGCAATCGATCCGGGAACGGCTCTACACGCTCGATGCGGACACGGCCGTCGTAACCGGACATGGGGCTGAGACCGAGATCGGCCTTGAGCGAGAGACGAATTCATTCGTGCGCGCCTAGCGGAGAGGTGGGCATTTCACGGTGCGTGAACCTTCTGCGGGGCGCGAGATCGTTCCCCGACAGCCTTTGTCATAGCCGCTCATGAACGGGCCTCCATCGGAAACACAGGAGGGTATTATGATCGCGACGGCTCGGCGCTGGTTGGTATGTCCGCTGATGTCCTTCCTGCTGGGATTCTCCGCTGCCGATGTGCTCGTGTATGCCGACGAACCTGGGTCTTCTCCCCAGGTCACGATCAGTCAGGTCCGGGTGGGATTGTCCGATCACGGCCCGGTGGTGTTGCTATCAGCCGACGGGAAAACCATTCCCGTCTTTGTCGACCACACCGTCGCCGCGTCCATTCAGGCCGCACTCACCGGTGAAAAGCTTCCGCGCCCGCTTTCCCACGAGCTGATGCATACGATTTTAGAATCGCTCGGCGGACGGGTGGTCCGGACGGTGATTACGCTCAAGGCGGGCACCTATTACGGAAGCCTGACCGTGGCGTTTCAGGGGCAGGAAAAGGTGTTCGATAGTCGTTCTTCGGACTCCATCGCCCTGGCGATTCATTTTCACGCGCCGATTCTGGTGGCGCGGGACATGCTGGATGCGGTGGGCAAGTCCTCGCTGGAGCCGAAGCCCGAATCACTCTGAGCTCGCGCCCGACGGAACATCGCGGGACTCTCGCGAGTCGCGTAGAAGTATACAGTGCTGGCCTTTTGTCCGGTTCTATCCTATCGTACTGCTGATGCGCAGAGGCCTGAGGTTGTCACAGGTACGGAGGCCACGTTTCCATGAAAAACCAACGCAAGCATGAGCGGGTGCACGTCCAGTTTCGCAGTCATTTTTCGATGAAAGGCAAGATGCTGGCCGGTGATGGAGATCTCACCGATCTCTCTCCGGGCGGCTGCCGGATTATCAGCCCTGTCGAAGTGCTGGTCGGGTCGGAAGTGGAGCTCTGTATTTTCCCCGGTGACAATGCCAATCCCATCCTCATCGATGCGGCCACCGTACGGTGGTGCCGACCCAACGAGTTCGGGTTGTCGATCACCAAGATTCGAGGGCCGGTCCAGCGCCAATTGACCGACGTGTGGCGCAAGTTGGCGAAGCCTGCTTAGCAGGCTGTTGATACAGGCGCGCCAGCGGCGTTCTCACCTCGCTCAGAGGCTCACCGTACGGCACGAGTACGATTCGCCTCTTCGCTCGCTTCGGCCTTGCTGCACGGCCTTTCTGAACAGCCTGCACGGCGCCAGACGCAACTGCGCATTTCACGCAACGATCCTCTTCCGGATGTCGCGTACAGTTGATCAACGCGCTGCTAGTCGAGTGTTATTCCAGAAGTGAGTTGCCCAAATCGGATAGGCGTGGCTAGATCTTCATGGCCTCCCGCACTTCGGCCATCGTCTGAGAAGAGACGGCGGTCGCGCGGCGTCGCCCGTCCTCTGCAATGTCATCAAGGCGCCCCGGATGTTGCGTGAGGTTCGCACGAGCCTCCCACATCGGAGCCAGGCGCTCCACCACGCGATCGGCCACCAGCTTCTTGCAATCGATGCAGCCGATGGCGGCTTTCCGGCAATCCTGATTCACCTGTTCGATCACCGGCAGCGGCGAAAAAATCTTGTGAAAGTCGTAGACGGGGCAGACGTCGGGATTCCCGGGGTCGGTGCGCCGGACGCGCGCAGGATCGGTGATCATGGTCTTGAGCTTCTGGCGGACCACCGCTTCCGTATCGGATAGGTTGATCGCATTGCCGTAGCTCTTGCTCATCTTGCGTCCATCGGTGCCGAGGACTTTGGGGAATTTCGTGAGGTGCTCCTGCGGTTCGGGAAAGACGGAGCCGTAAAGGCTATTGAAGCGGCGCGCCAGTTCTCGCGTCAGTTCGAGATGAGGCAATTGATCTTTGCCGACCGGTACGAAATCCGGCTTGTAGAGAAGAATGTCCGCTGCCTGGAGGACCGGATAGCCGAGAAACCCGTAGGTGCTGAGGTCGCGCTCCTTGATCTCTTCCTGCTTCTCCTTGTAGGTCGGATTCCGCTCCAACCAGGACACTGGAATGATCATGGAGAACAGTAGATGAAGGATGGCATGGTCCGGGACCTGTGACTGCACGAATACGGTGGCCCGGTTCGGGTCGATGCCGGCTGCCAGCCAGTCGATGAGCAACTCCCGCACATATTCGCGAAGCCGGCTGGTGTCGGCGTAGTTGGACGACAACGCATGCCAGTCCGCCACGAAAAAATAACACTCGTATTGAGCCTGGAGCGTGTTCCAGTTTTCCAGCGCCCCCAACCAGTTACCGAGATGGAGCAGCCCGCTCGGCTGCATCCCGCTGAGCACTCGCTTTCGCGTCGTCGTCATGCCGTCACTCCCATATCCCGAACCGATGTCTTGCTGTCTCCCCGAGCAGCAGGGCTACTCCAGGGGGACGAACTTGCCTTGTTTCACTTGAATGAGAAAGACGTGTCGATTGAGGGTGCCGTCGGGATTAAATCCGCTGGGGCCGCTCAAGGTCGGCAGGTCATGTTGCATCATCAAATAGTCGCGGACCGCTTCTCCGCTGGTTGCGCCTCGCCGGATCGCTTCCACGGCCAGTCGTGCGGCGTCATAGCCTTGGGCGGCAAAGAGTGACGGCGTCGCTTGAAACCGTTTGCGATACCGTTCCACGAATTCCTGTACGACCGGGCTGGTACTATCGGTAAAAAACCCGTCGGTAAACACGCTGCCCTCGACACTGCGATCGGCCACGCGTGCGAAATCCGGTGTGTTCCATCCATTGGTGCCGAGCAGCGGCACGGCGATGTCGTAAAAAGCAAGTTGCGCCGCCAGCAGGCCCACGTCTAACGAACGTCCCGGAATGAAGACCGCATCGAATCCTGGCGAGTAGAGCAGGCGTTTCCCCTTCTTGCCTGCGCCCTGCCTGATCCCGGTTTTGGCCGGATCGTTGTCGACTTGCACCTCGACGCCGTACTTCTTCAGATCTTCGGCTTTCAGCCTCCCGATCACCGCGCGGAAGTCGGTGTCACCTTCTTTGTAGGCTTCGCTGACAATCACTTCTCCATCCTGCTGCCGGATCTCTTGCGCGAAGAGGCGCGCCAGGTCGCGGCCATAGGGCGTATCGGGATAGAGAATGGCAAACCGTTTGAACTGCTGCTCTTTGACGGCATAGTCCGCCACCCGTTTGGCTTGATGTCCGTAGGTCAGTGCGGTGCTGAATACGTAGTTGCCGAAGCGGCGTAAGTTCGGGACGGTTGCGCTGGGGGTGATCAAAGGAATGTGGGTGCGCTCAGCCATTTCTGCCATGACCGGCAGGTTTTTCGACAGCAACGGCCCGATGACGGCAAGCGGGCGGTCGTCCGACAAGACAGCAGACAGTTCGTCGAGGAATGCCGCGCGATCGGATTCTGTGTCCTTCACGATGAGCCCGATCGACGGAGTTTCACCGCCGTCCTTCGTTCGCTCCAGCGCGAGTTGAATCCCGTTCAACACTTCGGTGCCGAAGGGCGCGAGTTTTCCGGACATCGGGAAAATGGCCGCAATCGAGTACGCGTGCGATTTAAATTTGGTCCGCACCACGCTTTGCAGGTCGGCAGCCTTCGCGGCATACGGGTGGTTGGGAAAGCGGCTCAGAAAGAGGCGCACGTCCCGCTCGACTAAGTGGTCTTCTCCCGCCGCCGTATGAAGTTCGATGAGCTTGATGGAGGCCAAGTCTCCTGGGAAGGTCTTCGGGTACGCATCACGGACGCGCATGAGCGTCGGCGCATCCAGTTTGTCGTTGACCAATTCTCGGATTTGAGTTTCCGTCTCGCGTGCCTGGTCGCCGACATCCAGCGGCAGCTCATCGAGCCATGCCTGAATGGCCCGCAGAAAGTCTTTCTTCTGAACCTGAAACTCGCCCGTCAGCCGCAACGCATCGCGTTTGATGGCCGGATCGGCGGACAGGCTGCGCACTTCGGACAGCAGGGGCAGTGCGAGATCCAGGTTGCCGGCTCGGGCGTGGGTTTTCGCGAGCAGGAGCTTGGCCCGGTCAACTAAATCGGAGTTCGGAAACTCCCCGAGTAGCTGGTTGACGTAGCGAATGGTTTCCGCATGTTCCTTCATGCCGTACATGGCAGCGGCCATGAGCAGATAGGCGTCGTCGAGGAGATCCGGACCGGGGCCGCCTTCGATGAATCGTCGCAGCATGACGGCCGCGGCCTCCGGTTGTTCGGCATCGATCAAGCGCTTGGCCTGGTCGATGGCGGATTGTCCGGTATTCGCAGGTGGTTTCGCCTGGTTCGAACGGGGTGCGGCCGGAGTCTTGGGTGTTGGAGCTGTTTCGCCGAGCGTGGCAAAGCCTACGAGGAGCGCCACCGCGAGGGCGACACTGCACGCGCGGAGATGCGGGGCGCGGAATACTGAACGAGGAACCATTGACTCCTGTGCATGGCGAACGCTCTCGCCGCAATGGAGGCTACTATAGGAAACAGGTGCTAGGGTGTCAAGGTAAGTCGAGGCGTTTGCGTTGTGTTCACAGAGAGGCTTGGCTATAGTCGACGAGACATGCTTCCCGCCATCCTCGATGAGGGCATTGTTGAAGAGCCGTGATGCGGCGAGTCACTCTCCGCAGGAATCGGATTCGCTTCCCTTGGCGCCGCTCGTTGCGCGGTATTGCGATGATTTGCGTATCGCGCGGGGGCTCTCGCGGCATACGCTCTCGGCCTACCAGCGTGATGTGACGGAGTTTCAGCGCTATCTTCGCGATCAACAGATCCATGATCCTGCTCAGGTGGCTCCTCCATTGCTCGCGGCCTTTCTCGAGCATTTGCACCGTGGTGGTCTCGCTGCTTCGTCACGTGCGCGAGCCTTGGCCGCAGTGCGTAGTTTGTTTCGTTTCCTGAAGCAGGAAGGCGTCGTCGCCGCGAATCCGACGGTCAGTCTGCGGAGCACCTCTCGAGCGCGGCATCTGCCGAAGACATTGAGCCTGGAGGAAGTGACCAGTTTGCTGGATCTGCCGCATCGCGGCGCGCCGGAAGATCATCGCGATCGTGCGATGGTGGAAGTGCTGTATGCCGCGGGTCTGCGAGTGTCGGAGTTGATCGCGTTACGCATGGATCAGTGCAACTTTGAGGTCGGCTACGTCGGCATTACCGGAAAAGGCGACAAACAGCGGGTGGTCCCCATCGGCAGGCCCGCGGTGGCGGAAGTGCAGGCCTATGTGATGAGTGCGCGACCCATGCTGTTGAAGCACCGATCCTCGCGCTTCCTGTTCGTGACCCGCCGCGGCACGCCGTTGACACGACAGGCCTTCTGGAAGCTGCTGCGTGCACGAGCCCAGCGAGCGGGAATTGCGCGCATGCCGTCGCCGCATATGCTGCGCCATTCGTTTGCCACGCATCTCTTGCAGCGGGGCGCCTACTTGCGTTCTGTGCAGGCGATGTTGGGCCACGCCGACATCGCGACGACGCAAATTTATACGCATGTCGATGCGGCACAGTTGAAAAAAATCCACACTGCGTGTTTTCCGCGCAACAAATCCCGCCGCTGAATGTCCGATGGCGCGAGCCGTCGTCCCAAAGGGGCCTGATCTGCGTAGGATAAAAATCTTGCAAGAATAATGCATGATTCTTGGTTGACACTGCTTGGTGGAGTTGATAGCATCCCAAAAATCTGCCGGGATCGAGGAAAAACGGGCGGATAGCTCAATTGGGAGAGCGCTGCCCTTACAAGGCAGAGGTCACAGGTTCGATCCCTGTTCCGCCTACCAATAAGAAATACAAGAAATTGTGCGCGGGGCATTGCCTTATCCATTAGTAGTGATGTACAAGAGTACGCGCTACTGTATTTAGACAGTTTGATTCTGAAGATCTGAATTCTTCTTCCGCCATCTTGGGTTGCGTGGGGCCGTCGTTCAGCCTGGTTAGGACGCCAGATTGTCAATCTGGAAGTCGCGGGTTCAAATCCCGTCGGCCCCGCCATTCCCCCAGCTTTTGG